>JBAZFB010000002.1 GCA_041653595.1 Candidatus Omnitrophota bacterium
ACTCATAATCCCCGTAGCCTTAGAGAAGGGCTTGCGCTTCGCCATACGCGAAGGCGGCCACACCGTAGGCGCGGGAGCGGTATCAGAGGTTATAGCGTAATCTTATGCAAGAGCAAGTGATTTTTGAATGCACGACCTGTAAGAACCATAATTATTCTTCGTCGAAGAATAAGAAGAACGTTACTGAGCGAATAGAACTGAAGAAATACTGCAGGTTCTGTAAGAAGCATACTGTCCACAAGGAAAAGAAATAGCAAGACCAAACCGCCTTCGGAAATTGAGTCCGCGAAGGCGGATTTAATTTTAGGCCAGTAGCTCTAATTGGTAGAGCAGCGGACTCCAAATCCGCCTGTTGGGGGTTCGAGTCCCTCCTGGCCTGCCAGAAAAAAATGCGATGAAAGCGATAGAAAACGTAAAAACATTTTTGAACGAAGTGAGGGCCGAGATGAAGAAGGTCTCGTGGTCGAGCCGCCAGGAACTGGTAGCTTCGGCGTGGATCGTCATCGTCTCCGTGCTGGTCTTCACCGTGATCTTGGGGTTCTTTGATTTTTCATTCTCGAAAATAGTCCATTTGATATTGAAACAAGGATTGTAAGCGAAGATGGCGAAGAAGTGGTACGTTATCCATACCCAGACAGGCGCGGAAGAGAAAGTTAAGTCCGCGATAGAGAAGCGCGCCGAGTCGAATAATATGAAGGAAGCCATCGCCCAGGTCCTCATCCCGACCGAACAGGTCTCGGAAGTAAAGGAAGGCAAGAAGAAGATAACCCAGAGGAAGTTCTTTCCCGGTTATGTCCTTGTCGAGATGGACCTTAACGACAATACATGGTACCTCGTCAAGAATACCACCGGCGTCACCGGTTTCATCGGCGCCAGGACAAAGCCCGTAGCCCTCAGGGAAGACGAAGTGCAGTCCATATTGAAACAGAGCGAGGACCGCAAGGTAAAACCGACGCCGAAGGTCATATTCGAGAGGGGCGAATCGGTAAGGGTGACGGACGGCCCGTTCACGAATTTTAACGGTGTAATAGAGGAAGTAAACCCGGATAAGGGTAAGTTGAAGGTTTCAGTCACGATATTCGGACGGTCGACCCCGGTCGAATTAGAATACTGGCAGGTAGAAAAACTCTAAAATGGCAAAGAAGATAAAGGCAACCATCAAATTGTATTGCCCGGCAGGCCAGGCTAATCCCGCGCCTCCGGTTGGTCCGGCGCTCGGTCAGCACGGCGTGAACATCATGGAGTTCTGCAAGAAGTTCAACGAGATGAGCAGGTCGCAGGAAGGCCTGACCCTCCCGGTAGTTATCTCGGTTTACGAAGACAAGAGTTTCAGCTTCATCGTGAAGAGCCCGCCCTGTTCGGTCCTGTTGAAGAGGGCGTGCAACCTCGCCAAGGCTTCGGGCGTCCCGAACAAAGAGAAGGTCGGCAAGGTCACGAAGGACCAGCTCATCGAGATAGCGAAGATAAAATTCAAAGACCTTAATACGGAAGATATTAACGAGGCGATAAAGATCGTAGCAGGAACCGCCCGCAGCATGGGCATCGACGTTGAAGGTTAAGGAAGAATCTAAAATGGCAAGCAAAAGAGTAAAGGCTTTCGAAGGTCTGGTAGACAAAAATAAGAAGTATTCACTTAAGGAAGCGATCTCCTTATTAAGGAAAGCTCCCAAGACGAAGTTCGACGAATCGGTGGATCTGGCCATAAAGCTGGATATAGATCCGAAACAGTCCGAACAGATGGTGAGGGGCACTATCGTCCTGCCGCACGGTACCGGTAAGACCAAGAGGGTCGCGGTATTCTGCAAAGGCGAATCGCAGCACAGGGCTAAGGAAGCCGGCGCTGAACATGTCGGCGCGGAAGACCTGATAGAAAAGGTGTCAAAGGGATTCCTCGATTTTGACGTCGCCGTCGCCTCGCCCGAGATGATGAGGGAACTCAGTAAACTCGGAAAAGTGCTAGGCCCGAAAGGCCTCATGCCTAACCCGAAGGCCGGCACGGTCACCGAAGATGTGGCCAAGGCCGTAAAGGAAGTCAAGGCCGGTAAGGTCGAGTTCAAGATGGACAAGATCTCCAATATAAATATATCCGTCGGGAAGGCCTCATTCGAAGATAACAAGATATATGAGAACGCTTATACCCTTATCGAGGCGGTACAGCACGCAAGGCCGGCCACGTTAAAGGGCAATTACATCAGGTCCATATCGATATCGACGACAATGGGTCCCGGAGTTAGGCTGGACCTTTCTAACCTGGCAAGGGGTTAATGGAAATGGAAAAACTTAGCCGCAAAGTCAAGGGAGTGATGGTAGATGAGGTCGCTGGCCTGATAAAGAATAACCCGTACCTCTTCTTCGTAAATTTTGAGAAGGTCAAGGCGTCAAAAACCGAGAAGCTGAGGAAGATGCTTAAGAAATCGTCTTCCGAGCTCAAGGTCGTAAAGAGGTCGATACTTAAGCTCGCGCTCAAGAAACAAAAGCTCGAGCCGTTATGCGATATCGCCGAGAAGTCATCGGCGGTTACGTTCTCCAAGGACGACCCGACCAAGGCCTCGAGGATATTATACGATTTCGCCAAGGCCGAACAGAACATGGTCATAAAGGGCGGGTATATGGACGGCCAGGTGCTTTCGACCGAAAGTGTCAAGGAATTAGCCATGCTGCCGCCGCGGGAAGTCATGCTGGCGAGGGTCATGGGCGGGATGAAAGCGCCTATTCAGGGCCTGGCTAATGTATTGAGGGGAAATTTGCAGAAACTGGTCAGGGTGCTGAACGAAGTCTCAAAGAAAAAGAGCAATTAAAAAAGAAGGAGAAGGAGGTTAAGATGGCAGAAGTGACGGAGAAGGTGGAACTTAGCAAGAAGTTGAATGACATAATGAAGTCGGTCGAGGAGATGAGTGTCCTTGAGCTTTCGACACTTGTTAAGGCGATGGAAGAGAAGTTCGGCGTGACTGCGGCTGTCCCGATGGCTGCAGCGGCTGCAGCGGCTCCCGCAGCAGCTGCCGCGGTAGAAGAGAAATCGACCTTTACCGTAGTTTTGACTGATTGCGGCGCCAACAAGATAAACGTCATCAAAGAGATCCGCTCGGTGACTACTCTCGGTTTGAAGGAAGCCAAGGACCTCGCTGATTCGGCCCCGAAACCGGTAAAAGAGAACGTTCCCAAGGAAGAAGCTGAAGCTATCAAGAAAAAGCTTGAAGCTGCCGGCGCAAAGGTCGAACTCAAGTAACGTTTTTGTTTAAAACCAAATCCGGGAAAACCAAATGGCGATAAAAAGGAAGAATTACGCGAAATTACCTGAACTTTTCGAGATGCCCAACCTTCTCGACGTGCAGGTCCGTTCGTATTATGATTTTCTCCAGACGGACGTGCCCAAGGCGAAGAGAGGGCGTACGGGGCTTGAAGAGGTATTCCATGAATTCTTCCCAATAGAGAGCCCAGACGGTGCGTATAAGCTCGAGTATGTCAACTACTCTCTCGGGAAGCCTAAGTATGACGATTTCGAATCGTTAAAGCTTGGCATGACATTCGCCGTACCCCTTAAACTTAAAATACGCCTAAGGGGAAAGAAGGACATCAAGGAGCAGGAAGTCTATTTAGGCGAACTGCCCCTTATGACCAGGACGGGGACCTTTATCGTGAACGGCGATGAAAGGGTCATCGTAAGCCAACTGCACCGTTCCCCGGGCGTCTCCTTCGAGGAAGAGACCCACCCGAACGGGAAGAAGCTCTTTTCGTCAAGGGTGATACCTTACAGGGGCTCCTGGATAGAGTTCGAGTTCGACGTAAACGATTGCCTGCACGCGGTCATCGACAGGAGGAAGAAAGTCCTCGCTACGGTGCTTTTACGCGCGATGGGCTATTCGACAGACGGCGATATACTTGACGCGTTCTGCGGCATCGATACAAAAACGCTCAAGGAGAAGCAGGACCTCAAAGACCTTATCGGCCATACGGTAGCCGCCGACATCGTGGACGAGAAGAGCGGAGAGGCGCTTAACCTGAAATACAAGAAGCTCGATAAAGAGCTCGTGGAAGAGCTTTGGGACAAGCATCACGTGAGATCGATACAGATACTAAAGCAGGCCTCCCTTGAAATAGAGAATACGCTCCAAAAAGACCATCTCAAGTCGAGGGATGAGGCGCTCATAGATATATATAGGAAGCTGCGCCCCGGCGACCCGGCTACGGTCGAATCGGCGCAGAACCTGATAAACCGGCTATTCTTCGATCCCAAGAGATACGACCTGGGCCGCGTCGGCCGTTATATCATAAACAGGAAAGTCGACCTGAACCTGCCTCTCGACCAGAGGACGATAACTCCCCAGGACCTGGTAGCGATAATCAAATATCTTATAAAGCTCAAGAACGGCGAAGGCCAGCTCGACGATATAGACCATCTCGGGAACAGGCGCATCCGCACCGTCGGAGAGCTGCTGCAGAACCAGTTCAGGATCGGTCTCGCCCGCCTCGAAAGGTCTATACGCGAGAGGCTCTCGATATACGACCTCGAGAACATAATGCCGCATAACCTGATAAATTCCAAACTGGTCTCAAGCGTGATCAGGGATTTCTTCGGACGTTCGCAGTTGTCGCAGTTCATGGACCAGACGAACCCGTTAGCCGAGATGACGCACAAGCGCCGCTTGAGCGCGCTCGGTCCAGGCGGCCTCTCGCGCGAGAGGGCCGGTTTCGAGGTCCGCGACGTCCATCATTCGCATTACGGCCGTATCTGCCCTATAGAGACGCCTGAAGGCCCGAACATCGGACTCATAGCTTCTTTATGCACTTACGCGCGCATTAACGAGTTTGGTTTCATAGAGACGCCTTACAGGAAAGCCGAAAAGGGCAGGGTCACGGAAAAGACCGATTATCTTTCTGCTGACATCGAAGATAAATATATAATCGCCCAGGCGAACGCAAAGCTCGAGTCGTCGGGCCGTTTCGCGGAAGGCGATGTGCTTTGCAGACATAAGGGCGATTTCCCGCTCACGCCCAGGGAAAAAGTCGATTACATGGACGTGAGCCCGAGACAGCTCGTTTCTATCGCTGCCAGTCTTATACCGTTCCTCGAGCATGATGACGCGAACCGCGCTCTTATGGGTTCGAACATGCAGCGCCAGGCCGTGCCTCTCATGGTCACCGAGGCCCCGCTTATCGCGACGGGAATAGAATACAGGGCCGCGAAAGACTCCGGCGCCGTGATAATAGCGGAAGAGGAAGGCGTCGTGAAATCGGTACAGGCCGATGAGATAACGATAGGCGATAAGACATACAGGCTGCGCAAGTTCATGCGTTCCAACGCGAATACCTGCGTCAACCAGAGGCCGATAGTCAAGATCGGTCAGAAGATAAAGAAGGGCGAAGTCATAGCAGACGGCCCCGGCACCTCGGAAGGCGAGCTTGCGCTGGGGAAGAACGTATTGGTCGCTTTCATGCCGTGGAGAGGTTATAATTTTGAAGACGCGATCATAATAAGCGAAAAGCTGGTCAAGGAAGACCTTTATACTTCCCTGCATATAGAAGAATTCGACAGCGAGGCACGCGATACCCGTTTGGGCAATGAAGAGGTTACGCGCGATATACCGAACGTGAGCGAAGACGCGCTCAAGAACCTCGATGAGCACGGTATCGTCAGGATCGGCGCCGAAGTCGAGCCCGGCGATATTTTGGTCGGAAAAGTCACGCCTAAGAGTGAGACCGAGCTTTCCCCCGAAGAGAAATTGCTCCGCGCCATATTCGGCGAGAAAGCCGGCGACGTCAGGGATACTTCCCTGACAGTCCCGCCCGGCGTAGAGGGTACGGTCGTCGAAGTCAAGGTCTTCAGCAGGAAGGGCGGAAAATCGAAGACCAAAGAAGAAGCGCAGAAAGAGATAAACGAGACCGATAAGATCAAGAAGGAATATAGCAGCCAGATAAACAACATACAGAAACAGAAGGCGCAGAAGCTCTCGAAGGTCCTGGTAGGCCAGAAGCTCGCCGCGAGCCTCGTCGATGACGAGACCGGCGAGACCCTCATCGCTAAAGACAAGACGATAAGGCAGACTGACCTCAAGAAACTCGAGAGATGCGACCTGGATAATATAAAGCTTCCCGAGAACAAGGAAGCCGAGGAAGAGATAAAACGCATCATAAAGATACTCGACGACCAGATACACGAACTCGAGTATGAGGAAGAGCGCGAGATAGACAAGATAAAGAGGGGCGACGAGCTCCCGGCGGGCGTATTGAAGAAGGTCGTAGTAATGGTCGCCACAAAGAGGAAGATCCAGGTCGGCGACAAGATGGCCGGTCGCCACGGGAATAAAGGTGTCGTCGCGAGGATAGTCCCGGAAGAGGATATGCCTTTCCTCCCGGACGGCACGGCCGTCGAGATAATATTGAACCCGTTGGGCGTTCCTTCCCGTATGAACGTCGGGCAGATACTGGAGACGCACCTTGGCTGGGCCGCGAAAGTGCTGGGTTTTCATGTCGCTTCGCCGGTCTTCGACGGCGCCAGGGAGGAAGAGATAAAGAAGGAATTGAAAGCCGCCGGCTTGCCCGAGGACGGCCGCATAACCCTCTATGACGGTTTAATAGGCAAGGCTTTCGACCAGAAAGTAACGGTCGGCTACATATATATGCTGAAACTTATCCACCTTGTGGATGAGAAGATACACGCCCGCTCGATCGGCCCGTATTCCCTCGTTACCCAGCAGCCGCTCGGCGGCAAGGCGCAGTTCGGCGGACAGAGGTTCGGCGAGATGGAAGTCTGGGCGCTCGAGGCCTACGGCGCAGCTTTCACTTTGCAGGAATTATTGACGGTCAAATCTGACGATGTCGTGGGACGCACGAGGATATACGAGGCGATAGTGAAGGGCGAGAACGCGCTTCAGCCCGGCACCCCCGAATCGTTTAATGTCTTGTTAAAAGAACTCCAGAGCCTGTGTCTTGACGTAAGGACGGAGAAGAAAAAATAATGTTAAAAGAAGATATTTTAGAAAAAGCCGGAAAGAAATCGAAGAAGGACGATATGTTCCTGAAGCCCCGCGATAAGTCGATGGAGGAACCCACTACCTTCGACGCGATAAGCATCAAGATCGCATCTAACGAGACTATCCGTTCCTGGTCGCGCGGCGAGGTCAAGAAACCCGAGACGATCAACTACAGGACGCTCAAGCCGGAAAAAGACGGCCTCTTCTGCGAGAAGATATTCGGCCCTACAAAGGACTGGGAGTGCAACTGCGGAAAATACAAGAGGATAAAATACAAGGGCATAGTCTGCGACAGGTGCGGCGTCGAGGTGACCCTCTCTAAGGTAAGGCGCGAGAGGATGGGCCATATCGAATTGGCCGCTCCGGTATCTCACATATGGTTCTTTAAGGCCATGCCCACCAGGATGGGCGCTCTCCTGGACATAAATTTAAGGGATCTCGAAAGGGTCCTCTATTACGAAGAATATATCGTCGTCGACCCGGGCGAATCTTCCCTCAAGAAGAAACAACTCCTGACCGAAGAACAGTACCAGGAGGCGCTTGAGAAGTTCGGCCATAAGTTCGAAGCCAGGATGGGCGCAGAGGCGATAAGGGAGCTTATCAAAGAGATAGACCTTGATAAGATGGCTACAAAACTGCACGCCGACCTCAAGAAGGCCAAGGCCGAACAGGCCCAGAAGAAGATAGCCAAGGTCTTGAAGATAGTCGAGGCCTTCAGGAAATCCGGCAACAAGCCCGATTGGATGATAATAGATGTCATCCCGGTCCTGCCGCCTGACCTCCGTCCGCTGGTCCCGCTTGACGGCGGAAGGTTCGCGACGAGCGACCTAAACGACCTCTACAGGAGGGTCATAAACAGGAATAACCGTCTTAAGAAATTACTCGAGCTCAAAGCGCCCGAGATAATCATAAGGAACGAGAAGAGGATGCTCCAGGAAGCTGTCGACGCGCTCTTCGATAACGGCCGCCACGGCAGGCCGGTCCTCGGTCCCGGGAACAGGCCGCTCAAGTCCTTGAGCGATATGCTTAAGGGCAAGCAGGGTCGTTTCCGCCAGAACCTCCTCGGCAAGCGCGTAGATTATTCGGGCCGTTCGGTCATCGTCGTAGGGCCTGAACTTAAGCTTAACCAGTGCGGCCTTCCGAAGAAGATGGCGCTCGAGCTCTTCGAGCCTTTCATCATAAGGAAGCTCAGGGAACAGGGTTTCGTCCATACGATAAAGAGCGCGAAAAAGATGGTAGAGAAGGCGCGCCTTGAGGTATGGGATATACTTGATGACGTCATCAAGGAACACCCGGTCATGCTGAACCGCGCCCCGACGCTCCACAGGCTCGGCATCCAGGCATTCGAGCCGGTCCTTATAGAAGGTAAAGCCATAAGGATACATCCGCTGGTCTGCACCGCTTTCAACGCCGATTTCGACGGCGACCAGATGGCCGTCCATGTGCCGCTTTCGATAGAGGCGCAGATGGAATGCAGGCTCCTCATGCTCTCTACGAATAATATATTCTCGCCGGCTAACGGCAACCCGATAACCACCCCGACGCAGGATATAGTCCTCGGCTGCTATTATTTGACGAAGGACAAAGACGGGGCTAAGGGCGAAGGCAAGGTCTTCAGCGACAAAGAGGAAGCCCTTATCGCTTTTGATGACGACCAGATAACGCTCCACTCGAAGATAAAGGTGAGGATAGACGGCAAGATCATCGACACGACCGTAGGAAGGGTCATATTCAACAACGTCTTTCCCGAAGGTTTCCTGTTCGTCAACAGGCCGATGAGCAAATCCGAACTCGGCGGCGTTATATTGGATGTGCACAAGCAGTTCGGCCAGAAAAAGACCGTCGAGATACTGGATAAACTCAAAAAACTCGGCTTTGAATACGCCACTATAGCCGGCATATCAATAGCGATCGACGACCTCCATATACCGACAGAGAAAGATAAGTTTATCAAGGAAGCCCGCGAAGAAGTCCTCCATGTCGAGACCCAGTACAGGAAGGGTCTTATAACCGACGGCGAAAGATATAACAATGTCATCGACATCTGGACAACTACGACGGACAAGATCTCGGACAAGATATTTGAAGAGCTTGATCAGTTCAATCCTATATTAATGATGGCCAACTCCGGCGCGCGCGGTTCGAAACAGCAGATCAGGCAGCTCGCCGGTATGAGAGGCCTCATGGCCAAACCTTCCGGCGAGATCATTGAGAGCCCGATCACCGCGAATTTCCGCGAGGGCCTCACGGTGCTGGAATACTTCATCTCGACGCACGGCGCGAGGAAGGGTCTTGCTGATACCGCTTTGAAGACCGCCGACTCGGGTTACCTGACCCGCAGGCTCGTAGACGTCGCGCAGGATGTCATTATAGCCGGCGACGACTGCGGCACATTGAACGGTATTTTCGTCAGCGCCATCATCGAAGGCGATGAGGTGGTCGTGCCCCTGAAGGAAAGGATCATCGGCAGGGTAGCGCTGGATAATATAGTGGATATAATCACCGACGAGGTCATAGTCTCGGCCGGCGACCAGATAACCGAAGAGGCCGGCGAACGCATCGAACAGGCGGGGATCGAGAGGATAAGGATAAGATCGGTCCTGACCTGCGAGGCTGACCACGGCTTGTGCGCCAAGTGTTACGGCCGCAACCTTGCGACAAACAGGATGGTAGAGTTAGGCGAGGCTATCGGCATAATCGCGGCGCAGTCTATCGGCGAACCCGGCACCCAGCTGACGATGAGGACTTTCCATATCGGCGGTACGGCGTACCGAGTCGTCGCGCAGTCTTTCATCAAGTCGAAGAACAAGGGTATCGTCAAATACCACAATCTTAAGGTCGCGGAGAAGGAGAAGGGATTCGTGGTCCTGAACAGGAACGGGCAGATCTCCGTCAATGACGAGAACGGCCGCGAACTTGAGAGATACACGGTCCCGCACGGCTCGCTTTTAACGGTCGGGGAAGAAAAGAAGGTCTCGAAGGACGAGATATTCGTCAAATGGGATCCTTACACCGTCCCGATACTTACGGAAGTCTCAGGCAAGGTCCGTTATGAAGATATTAAAGACGGCCAGACGATCAGGGAAGAGGCCGACTCCGAAACAGGGCTTACCGAAAGGGTCGTCATCGAGCATAAGGGCGAATACCATCCGCAGATCGTCATACTCGATAATAAGGATGAAGTCCAGGCCCTTTATTCGATCCCGTCCGGCGCGCACATCGTCGTAAAGGACGGACAGAAGGTTGCGGGCGGCGACCTTATAGGAAAAACACCGCGTAAGACCATCAAGACAAAAGACATTACCGGTGGTCTCCCTCGCGTAGCCGAACTATTTGAGGCACGCAGGCCTAAAGACCCGGCTATCATAAGCGAGATCGACGGTGTCGTGGAATTCGGTCCCTCGAAGAAGGGACAGCGCCGCGTCGTCGTAAAGAATCCGCAGACTAATATGAAGAAGGAATATCTGATCCCGCACGGAAAGCACCTTAACGTGTACAAGGGTGACAAGGTCGTCGCGGGCCAGCAGCTTATAGACGGACCCGTAGTCCCGCAGGATATACTGCGCGTTTCGGGCGATAAGAAACTCCAGGAATACCTCGTGAACGAGATCCAGGAGGTTTACAGGTTCCAGGGAGTCAAGATAAACGACAAGCATATCGAGGTCATTGTCCGCCAGATGCTCAAGAAGGTCAGGATAGACGAGCAGGGCGACACCGATTTCCTCGTCGGTAGCCAGGTCGACAAGTTAAAGTTCCTCGAAGAGAACGAGCGCGTAAAGAAGAAGGGCGGCAAGCCTGCGAGCGCGACACAGATGCTTCTCGGCATAACCAAGGCCGCGCTATCGACCGAAAGTTTCATCTCGGCGGCGAGCTTCCAGGAGACGACAAGGGTCCTTACCGACGCGGCCGCAAGCGGGAAGCGCGATGAGCTCAGGGGCTTGAAAGAGAATGTCATCATGGGCCATCTCATACCCGCGGGAACGGGTTTTGAGGCACACAGGAATATAGAAGTCGGAAAAAATCTGTAATCAGGAGATTAAATGCCAACGATATCGCAATTGATAAGGTACGGCAGGGAACAGAAAAAAAAGAGGACAAAATCCCCGGCGTTGAAGAAATGCCCGCAGAAACGCGGCGTATGCCTTCAGGTCAAGACGATGACGCCGAAGAAACCTAACTCGGCGTTAAGGAAGATCGCCAGGATAAGGCTGACTAACAGCGTAGAGGTCACGGGATATATCCCGGGTGAGGGCCATAACCTTCAGGAGCATTCTATCGTATTAGTCAGGGGCGGAAGAGTTAAAGATTTGCCCGGAGTCAGATATCACATCGTCCGCGGGACATTGGATGCCGCGGGAGTAAACCAGAGGAAGAAGTCGCGCTCGAAATACGGCGCGAAGATGCCCAAGTAAGGTTAAATAAAATATGAGAAGACGTAAAGCCGAAGGAAGAGAGATTTTACCGGACCCGAAATTCAAGTCGAAGATCGTCTCCAAGTTCATGAATATGATCATGGAGTGCGGGAAGAAATCGACCGCCGAACAGATCGTATACGGCGCATTTGAACAGGCGGCAAAGAAAGTCGGCAAAGAGCCGCTCGAGACTTTCCAGAAGGCGATCGATAACGCCAGGCCCCTGGTAGAGCTCAAATCCAGGAGAGTCGGCGGCGCGACATACCAGGTCCCGATCGAAGTGCGCCAGGACAGGGGAATCTCGCTCGCGATGAGGTGGATCAGGGATTTCGCAAGGAGCCGCAAAGGCAAGCCGATGGTCGATAAGCTGGCTGCCGAGATAATTGATGCTTATAACAGCACGGGATCCGCGGTAAAGAAACGCGAGGATATCCATAAGATGGCAGAGGCGAACAAGGCCTTCAGCCACTTCAGATGGTAAAAATGGACGACGATGGCTATAACAACACAGGTTGTACCAAATAGACAAAACATGGCTAGAGAATACTCTTTAGAGAATACAAGGAACATAGGCATCATAGCTCATATAGATGCCGGAAAAACGACCACGTCCGAAAGGGTGCTCTTCTATACGGGCCGTGTCCATAAGATCGGCAGCGTCGACGAAGGCACCGCTACGATGGACTGGATGGCCCAGGAGCAGGAACGCGGGATCACCATTACCTCGGCCAGCACGACGTGCTTCTGGAAAGATGTGCGAATAAACCTTATTGATACGCCGGGACATGTGGACTTCACGGTAGAAGTCGAGCGTTCGCTCAAGGTGTTGGACGGGGCTGTCGTCGTATTCTGCGCGGTCGGCGGTGTCGAGCCCCAGTCCGAGACGGTCTGGCGCCAGGCAGACAGGTACAAGGTCCCGAGGATCGCTTATATAAACAAGATGGACAGGACAGGAGCTGATTTCTTCGGGACGGTAAAACAGATGATAGAGAGATTGGGCGCTGTGCCTGTTCCGATACAGATACCTTACGGCAGTGAAGAGAATTTCAAGGGCATAGTCGACCTTATCGAGATGAAAGCCCTTAAGTATGATGACGTAAAAGGCGTGGAATTCGAGACACAGGATGTGCCGGCCGACCTCCTCTCGATGGCGAAGGAATACCGCGCGCATATGATAGAGAAGATAGCCGAAGTCGACGACCACCTCATGGAAAAATTCGTCCACGGTCAGGAGCCGACCATCGAAGAGATAAAGAAGGCGTTAAGGAAGGCCGTTATCAAGAGCGTCGTGGTCCCGGTCGTCTGCGGCAGTTCGTTCAGGAACAAAGGGGTCCAGCCGGTTTTGGACGCGGTATGCGATTACCTCCCGAGCCCGCTCGACGTGCCCTCCATGAAGGGATTAAATCCCGAGTCGGGACAGCACGAGGAGAGGACGGCATCGGATGACCAGCCGTTCTGCGCGCTGGCTTTTAAGATAATGTCAGACCCGTACGTCGGAAAGCTTACTTATTTCAGGGTATATTCCGGCGTGCTTGAGGCTGGTTCATATATCTATAATTCGAACAAGGACGTCAAGGAGCGCGTCGGCAAGATAGTGCGTATGCATGCCAACAAGCAGGAGATAGTCGAGCAGGTCTATTCCGGTGAGATCGCCGCGGCGGTCGGGTTAAAGGACACAAAGACCGGCGACACGATCTGCGATGAGGAACATCCGATAACTCTCGAGTCGATGCATTTCCCCGAGCCTGTCGTTTCGCTCGCTATCGAGCCGGCGACCAAGGCCGACCAGGACAAACTCGGTATGGTCTTGAATAAATTCATGGAAGAGGACCCCTCTTTCAGGGTCAATTATAACCAGGAGACCGGACAGACCATAATATCCGGTATGGGAGAACTCCACCTTGAGATCATCGTCGATAGGATGATGAGGGAATTCAAGCTCGAGGCGAATGTCGGTAAACCGCAGGTCGCGTATAAGGAGACCGTGACGAAACCTTCGCACAGCGTCGGGAAGTTCATACACCAGTCCGGCGGCCGCGGCCAGTACGGCCATGTGGTTTTGGATATGGAGCCGGGCGAGCCGAATTCGGGCATTACTTTTATAAACAAGATCGTCGGCGGATCTATCCCGAAGGAATATATACCCGCGGCAAAAGCCGGCGTATTGATGGCGGCCAAGAGCGGCGCTCTCGCGGGATATCCGGTAATAGATGTCAAGGTCACATTAGTCGACGGCTCGTATCATGAGGTCGACTCATCGGAAATGGCGTTCAAGACCGCCGGCTCCATGGGCTTTGTGGACGGCCTGAAACGCGGGGGACCGGTATTACTCGAGCCTATCATGGAGATAGAGGTCACTATACCCGATGAATTCATGGGCTCGGTCATAGGAGACCTTAATTCACGCCGCGCAAAGATAGATTCCATCAACCAAAGGGCTAACGCGAAGGTCCTCGCAGGGACCGTCCCGCTGGCCGAGATGTTCGGATACGCATCGGCCCTAAGGTCCTTGACACAGGGCCGTGGAACATATACAATGGAACCTTCGTGCTATACGGAAGTTCCGAGACAAATAGCGGAAAAAGTTATAGCTTCCGCGACGAAAGGCTAAAAGGAGGAATCCAATGGCAAAGGAAAAATTTTTACGCAATAAGCCCCACGTTAACGTAGGCACAATAGGCCACGTAGACCACGGCAAGACGACATTGACCGCCGCCATTACCATGTGCTTGAACAAGAAGGGTATGGCCGAGGTAAGGGCCTATGATTCTATCGATAACGCGCCCGAAGAGAAAGAGCGCGGCATCACGATAAACATCGCCCACGTAGAATACCAGTCCGACAAGCGCCATTACGCCCACGTCGACTGCCCGGGCCATGCCGACTACATAAAGAACATGATCACCGGCGCCGCCCAGATGGACGGAGCTATCCTTGTCGTATCGGCCCCTGACGGCCCGATGCCCCAGACAAGAGAGCATATACTCCTGGCCCGCCAGGTAGGCGTCCCCTATATAGTCGTATTCATGAACAAATGCGACGTAGTCGACGATAAAGAGCTCTTAGACTTAGTCGAGCTCGAAGTAAGAGAACTCCTCACCAAGTATGAATTCCCCGGGGATAAGACCCCGATAGTCCGCGGCTCGGCCCTAAACGCCATGAACTGCGCCTGCGGCAAAGACGACTGCCCCAACTGCAAACCCATCTTTGAACTGGTTAAAGCATTAGACACCTACATCCCCGAACCCAAACGCGAGACCGATAAACCCTTCCTGATGGCCATCGAAGACGTATTCTCCATCACAGGCCGCGGCACCGTCGGCACCGGACGCATCGAGCGCGGTGTCGTCAAGGTAAACGACGAGGTCGAGATCGTAGGTATGCGCAAGGATACGCGTAAGACAGTAGTAACCGGCATCGAGATGTTCCGCAAGCTCCTCGATGAGGGCATGGCAGGAGATAACGCAGGAGTCCTCTTAAGGGGCATCGAGAAGAAAGACCTGGAGCGCGGCCAGGTATTGGCCAAGCCGGGTTCTATCACCCCGCACACCAAGTTCAAGGCCCAGGTCTACATCCTGACCAAGGAAGAGGGCGGCAGGCACACGCCGTTCTTTACCGGATACAGGCCCCAGTTCTACTTTAGGACCACAGATGTCACCGGCGTTTCCACATTGCCCGCGGGTGTCGAGATGGTCATGCCCGGAGATAACGTATCATTCGAAGTCGAACTCATAATCCCCGTAGCCTTAGAGAAGGGCTTGCGCTTCGCCATACGCGAAGGCGGCCACACCGTAGGCGCGGGAGCGGTATCAGAGGTTATAGCGTAAATATGACTACCACAGTCCAGAAAGCCAGGATCAGGATAAAACTTAGGGCATACGACCACAGGGTCCTCGACCAATCCGCGGCCGAGATAGTGGAGACCGCGAAGAGGACCGGAGCGAAGGTCCTGGGACCGATACCCCTTCCGACGGATAAGGAAGTATATACGGTCCTGCGCTCGCCGCATATCGACAAGAAATCGCGCGAACAATTCCAGCTCAAGACGCACAAGCGCGTTTTGGATATCGTCGAGCCTACATCGAAGACGATCGATGCCTTGAAAAAACTCGATCTTCCGGCCGGTGTGGACGTGGAAATAAAGTAAATGAACAAAAGGATCAGGTAACCGTAAAATGCCAGTAGGAATATTAGGAAAAAAAATAGGAATGAGCCAGGTCTTCAGGGATGACGGGAGGGTCATACCCGTCACCGTGATCGAGGCCGGCCCTTGCAATGTTCTGCAGATAAAGACAAAGGTCAAAGACGGATATGACGCCATCCAGATCGGCTTTGGCGAAAAGAAAGAAAAGAACGTAAGCAAGCCTGACATGGGAAAATTCAAGAAGACAAAAGTGACCCCTAAAAGGTACGTCAGGGAGATCAGGATTTCAGCCGACCAGAAGTTCGAGCTCGGCCAGCAGGTAAAGGTCGATGTTTTCGCCGCGGGCGATGCCGTAGATGTCATTGGCACCTCCATAGGTAAAGGGTTCCAGGGCGGCATGAAGAGATGGCACTGGAGGGGCGGAAAGAAGACGCATGGTTCCACATCGCACCGCAGGGTCGGTTCAATAGGTTCATCTACTACCCCCGGTAGGGTTATAAGGGGTCATCATATGCCCGGGAGAATGGGCGGCGATACTGTGACCGTCCAGAACCTCGAGGTGGTAAAGATAGATACGGAGAATAACCTCCTTGTAGTGGAAGGCGCTGTCCCCGGGCCTGCTAACAGCCTTTTGGTCATAAAGAAGGCGTTGAAACGCGCCAAGGCCAAGATCCCGCAGCTGGTACTCACCATGGAGAAGAAAGACAAGAAGAAGGAAGCGGCCCCAAAGAAAGAGGCTAAGAAGAAATAATGGCAGAAATAGAGATTTATAATATAAAAGGTAAATCGGTCGGAAAGATCGAACTCGATAAAGATATATTCAACGGCGAGGTCAACGAAGCGATACTTCACCAGGTGATAAGGATGTATGAAGCCAACCAAAGGCAGGGCACCGCTTCCACGAAGACGCGTTCGGACGTTTCCGGCGGCGGCAAGAAACCTTGGAAGCAGAAGGGCACCGGCCGCGCCAGGGCAGGCACCATAAGGTCTCCTTTGTGGAGAGGCGGCGGTATAGTATTCGGCCCGCATCCGAGGGATTATTCCTACCAGGTGCCAAGGTCGGTTAAGAGGCTCGCGCTGATCTCGAGCCTTAACGCGAAATTAAACGACAAGAATATGATAGTTATTGATGAGATTAAGCTCGAGAAGGCGAAGACGAAAGAGATCGCCGCAGCACTGCGTAATTTAAAGGCCGAAAAGAAACCTTTGCTGGTGCTGGAAGAAAGAAATGAGACGGTGGTCAGGGCTTCCCGTAATATAGCCAACCTCCTGCTGAGGGATTACAAGTCGCTCAACGCGTACGAAGTGCTGAAACAGCAAAAGCTTGTTATGACCCAGAAGGCGCTTGCCGCCCTCACTAAAATACTGGTGAAACAATGATACGGAAATATAAGATATTGAAAGGATTGCTCCATTCGGAGAAGGGTTCGACGCTGCTGCCTTTTAATAAATATGTTTTCGAAGTCTACAAGGACGCCAATAAGGCGGAGATAAAGAAAGCCATCGAGCTGGTATACAAAGTCAAGGTGAAAGACGTCAACACCATGATAATGTCCGGCAAATGGCGCAGGGTAAGGTTCAAACCGGGCAAGACGCCCGATTGGAAGAAGGCGATAGTGACATTGCGCAAGGGCGACAAGATAGACGTGACGACATAAGGTAAAGCAAATGCTAAAGACATATAAACCATATACGAAATCGAGAAGGTGGATGACATCGTCGGATTTCTCGATGTTGACGAAGAAAGAGCCGGAGAAGAATCTTCTCCTTCCGAAGAGGAAGAAGGCCGGGCGCAATAACCACGGCCATGTGACCGTACGCCACCAGGGCGGCGGCCATAAGAGGATGATCAGGATTGTGGATTTTAAGCGTGACAAGGCCGGCGTACCTTCCAAGGTCATCGCGCTGGAGTACGATCCGAACAGGTCGGCTTTCCTCGCGCTGCTTGAATATGAGGGCGGGGAGCGCAGGTATATCATAGCCCCGGTTGACCTGAAGGTAGGAGATGCGGTGATGTCCGGACCCGATGCCGATATAAAACCCGGCAATGCGCTCCCTATAAAGAATATACCGGTAGGTACATTTATACATAATATCGAGCTGGCCAAAGGTATGGGCGCGAAGATCGTCCGTTCGGCGGGAACGAGCGCGCAGCTCATGGCGAAGGAAGGCGAGTACGCCAACATAAAACTGCCTTCGGGCGAGATACGTCTTATCCACCTGGACTGCTATGCGACGATCGGTCAGGTCGGCAACGTCGACCACGGAAAAATATCGATAGGAAAGGCCGGAAGGAAGAGATGGATGGGTATACGCCCGACGGTAAGAGGCGTTGCGATGAACCCGCACGACCATCCGCACGGCGGCGGCGAAGGCAAGTCCGGGCAGGGTAACCCGCATCCGGTTTCACGTGAGGGTTTGCTTGCCAAGGGTTTTAGGACCAGGAAAAAGGGCAAGTATTCTGACAGATTGATAATTAAGCGGAGGAGATAATAGATGGGTCGTTCGGCTAAAAAAGGGCCGTTTGTTGAACCGAAACTGCTCAAGAAGATAGAGAAGATGAAGGGCGACAAGAAGCCCATCAAGACATGGTCAAGAAGGTCGACCGTCATCCCGGAATTTATCGGTTATACTTTCCTGGTGCATAACGGGAACAAGTTCATCCCGGTCTTTGTCACCGAGAATATGGTAGGGCACAAACTGGGGGAGTTTTCCCCAACGAGGACGTTCAGGAAGCATGGCGGCGTCAAGTCTAAAGAAGCGCCGGCTGTAACTTAAACCAGAGGATAATCGGAAGAGATGGTATCAGCAGGAAGAGTAGTAGCTAAATATATCAAGACATCCCCTTATAAGATGCGCAAGGTCATGGACGTTATCAGGGGCAAGGACGTGAATTCAGCGCTCGGCATTTTAGAGAATATCGAAAAGCGTTCCCGCATCTACCTGATCCGCGCTTTGAAATCAGCGATCGCCTCGGCAAAGCAGGGCGGGAAGGTAAAGCAGGATGAGCTTTTCATCTGGAAGATAACCGCAGATGACGGCCCCACAATGAGGCGGTATAAAGCCGCGGCTATGGGCAGGGCGACTATGATACGCAAGAGGACCAGCCACATAATAATTGAACTGGGCATGATGGAAGTGCCGGTCAAGAAAACTCCCGCCACGGGTGGGGTCAAAGGCGCCGCGCCAAAAACGGGGAAGAAATAGGAGGGGTTAGTGGGTCATAAAGTAAATCCGATATCAATGAGGTTGGGATACATAAAGACCTGGAAATCCCGTTGGTTTGCCAGGAAGAAGGGTTATGCCGATTTCCTCCACGAGGATCTAGATATCCGTAAATACGTCAAAAAGAGTTTTTCCGCGGCCGGCATATCATCCATTGATATCGAACGCGCCAGCAACAAGGCGAAGGTTATAATTTATACCGCCAGGCCCGGTATCATAATCGGCAGGAAGGGCGCCGATATCGACCGCCTGCGCGACGACCTCCAGGATAAGACGAAGAAAGAAATATATATAGAGATAAAAGAGGTGAAGAACCCCTCCATAGATGCACAGCTTGTGGCGGAGAACATCGCCTTCCAGTTGGAGAAGCGCATCGCCTTCAGGCGCGCAATGAAGAAAGCGGTCCAGCAGGCGATGAATTCCGGCGCCCAGGGCATAAAGGTCAAATGCGCGGGAAGGCTCGGCGGCGCAGAAATGTCACGTACCGAGGGTTATAAAGAAGGAAAGGTCCCGCTGCAGACTTTCAGGGCGGACATAGATTACGGCTTCACCGAGGCGCATACTACCTACGGCCTCATAGGCGTAAAATCGTGGATATACAAGGGCGATATCCTCGACAAGAAAGAGATAGCGAAGGCATCGGGTGAGGATACTGAGGGAACAGGTAAGGCGCCCGAGGCGCCCGCGCAAAGTTAATCAAGCCCCGCAAAAAACGCGCGGGACGAGGAGCATTTAGATGGCGTTATTTCCAAAAAGAGTAAAATACAGAAAGTCGCAAAGAGGCAGGCGCAAGGGCGTAGCGATGACCGGCTCGTCGATAGCATTCGGCGAATACGGCCTCCAGTGCCTCGAGAACGGCTGGATAAAGAATACACAGATAGAGGCGGCAAGGGTAGTCATCTCGCGCCACCTTAAAGGCGGCGGCAAGGCCTGGATAAGGATATTCCCGGACAAGCCGGTCAGCAAGAAGCCCGCTGAAACGAGGATGGGTAAAGGAAAGGGCATGACCGACCACTGGGTCGCCGTAATAAAGCGCGGAAGGATCCTGTTCGAGGTCGAGGGCCTTCCCGAGTCGATAGCCAAAGAGGCGATGCGCCTGGCTTCCTCGAAACTTCCTTTAAGAACTAAATTTGTGGCCAGGGCCAGAGCGGCCGCATAACCCGGGGAATTAACTTAAGATGCCGATAAAAACACAGGAATTAAGGAATATGGCGGCGGAGGAGCTTAAAGCGAAATATAGCCTGCTTACGGAATCGCTTTTCAAGCTGAACCAGCAGGCTAAGATCGGGAAGCTCGAGAAGCCCGACCAGATCCGCCAGATGAGGAAGGATATCGCGCGGATACTGACCATAATAAGGGAAAAGGATATCAAGATATGAACGAAAGAGGAAACAGGAAAGAATTATTAGGGATAGTGACCAGCGACAAGATGCAGAACACCATCGTCGTGAAGGTAGAGTCCTTCTCGAAGCACGCTGCCTACAAGAGGACCATCCGCAGGGTGAAGAAATTCAAGGTCCACGACGAGGAAAAGAAGGCGAAGGTCGGGGACAGGGTAAAGATAGTCGAGACACGCCCGATCTCCAAAGACAAGAGATGGAGATTGGTTGAGGTACTGAAATGATACAGTTGCGTTCTATATTGGTTGTAGCCGATAATACCGGCGCGAAGAAAGCCGCCATGATACAGGTCCTGGGACGCCACGGAAAGGTAATGGCAGACCTTGGGGATATAATCAAGATACACATAAAGGAGTCGACGCCGGACGCGATAGTAAAGAAGGGCGAGGTCGCCAACGCCGTAGTGGTAAGGCTGAAATCGCCGACCAGGAGATCCGACGGTTCTTATCTCAGGTTCGACAGCAACGCGATCGTCATAATAGACACCCAAAAGAACCCCAGGGGCACGAGGATATTCGGCCCGGTGGCAAGGGAACTGCGCGACAGGGGTTTTTCGAAGATAATATCGTTAGCTCCAGAGGTAATATAGATGATAAGGATAAGGAAGAACGACACGGTAATGATAATGAAGGGCAGGGATAACGGCAAAACGGGCCGCGTCATGAGGATACTGTCCGGTACCGGTAAGGCTATAGTCGAGGGGCGTAACTTCGTGAAGAAACATGCCCATAAGACACAGAAGAATCCGCAGGGCGGGATAATACAGATAGAGAGCCCGATAGCGCTGTCGAATATCATGCCTGTCTGCCCCAAATGCGGAAAACCGGTCAGGATCGGGATAGCGGCCGGTAAGGACGGCAAGAAGACGAGGATATGCATGAAATGCAAGGAGGCGCTTGCCTGATGAAAACGGCCACTATTACACCCAGGCTCGTCGGCTTCTACCATAAGGAAGTGATACCGCAGCTGACCAAGAAATTCGGATACAAGAATCTCTTCCAGGTGCCGCGTATAAAGAAGATCGTCGTAAATATGGGGGTCGGGAAAGGCGCGGAAGACATAAAGATACTCGAAGCGGCGCTTGCCGACCTCACTACCATAACCGGGCAGAAGCCGGTAATAACGCGCGCCAAAAAGGCTATCGCGAATTTCAAGATAAAAGAGGGTTCTCCCATAGGATGCAAAGTGACCCTGCGCGGCGCGAAGATGTATGAATTCCTGGACAGGTTGCTCAATATCGCCCTCCCCAGGATCAAGGACTTCCGCGGCGTGCCGGCAGATACGTTTGATGGGTCCGGCAATTACGCCCTCGGCCTGCGCGAGCAGACGATATTTCCGGAGATAGAGGTTGACAGGGTCGCGAGGGTCCAGGGTATGGATGTCATAATCGTGACGAGCGCCAAGTCGAATGACGAGGCGAGTGAGATGCTGCGTCTTTTCGGTATGCCTTTCAAAAAACAAGGTTAGGATATGGCTAAAAAATCTTTGATAGAAAAATGGAAGAGGCCGGCTAAATTCTCGGCTAGGAAATACAACAGGTGCCGTCTCTGCGGCAGATCAGGCGGTTATCTGCGCAGGTTCGAGCTCTGCCGTATCTGTTTCAGGGAATTGGCATCGAAGGGTGAGATCCCCGGTATAACAAAAGCGAGCTGGTAATAATCTAAAAGGAATAGAAATGTCCATTACAGATCCGATAGCTGATTTTTTGACACTGATAAGGAACGCGACCCGCGCCAAGAAAGAGAACGTGGATGTCGTGAAGTCCAGGATGAACAAGGAGATCCTCGAGATCATGAAGAGGGAGGGCTACATCTCCGACTTCAAACCGCTCGAAGAGTCACGCAAGGTCCGTGTCTACCTGAAATATTCATCGAACCGCAGCGTCATAAAGAATGTGAGGAAGATATCTAAGCCGGGTTTAAGGGTATATACGCCTTATAGCAAGATCCCGATCGTACTGCGCGGGCTCGGCGTGGCTGTCATATCGACCTCCAAAGGCGTAATAAGCAATAAAGAAGCCCGGGAACTTAAAGTGGGCGGCGAAGTATTGTGCTATATATGGTAATTCCCCCTCAGGGGATAAACCCGCTTCGGGGGATAAAAGGTGAAAAATGTCAAGAGTAGGTAAGAAACCAATACAGATAATCAAAGGCGTCAAAGTCAGCGTTAACGGGGATTCCGTGATTGTGGAAGGCCCGAAAGGCAAACTTTCGATGCAGGTACATCCCGCGATCAAGGCCGAAGTGAAAGGCGAGCAGGTCATAGTGGCTCCCCACGAGGCCAGCGAATCGCTTAAGAGCGCGGGCGCGCTGCACGGCCTTACCAGGTCGCTCATCAACAACATGATCATAGGCGTCACAAGCGGCTATCAAAAAGAACTTGAGATACAAGGCGTAGGTTTCAGGGCCCAGGTCAGCGGGAAAAAACTCGTGTTACTGGTCGGGTTTTCGCATCCGGTGGATTTCCCGATCCCTGATGGGATAGTTATCGAGGCGCCGAAACCCACGCAGTTGATCATAAAGGGAATAGACAAACACAAGGTCGGACAGGTTGCCGCGGAGATAAGGGATATATTCCCGCCTGAGCCGTATAAGGGCAAAGGCATCAGATATTTGGGCGAATACGTGAGGAAAAAAGTAGGAAAGGCGGTAGGTTAATACCCATGGCTGTTAATAAAGAATTCCACAGGAAGAGGCGTCATAATAGGATCAGGAGAAGGATCATCGGCACTAAAGATAAGCCGAGGATGTCCGTCCATAGGAGCATAAACAATATCTGCGTCCAGCTCATAGACGATATCGGCGGCGTGACGATCTGCGGCGTGTCGACTATGGACAAGGGTTTTAAGGAAAAGGCCAAGACCGGCGGGAACGTAAAGGCCGCTCAGGCTTTAGGCGAGATGATCGCGAAAGCGGCCCAGGCAAAAGGCGTAAAGAAGGTCGTCTTCGACAGGGGCGGGTATCTTTATCACGGCAGGATCAAGGCCCTGGCAGATTCCGCCAGGAAAGCCGGACTCGAATTTTAGCCCTAAGGGGTTCGAAAAAAAGTAATCCAGGAGAGAAAAATTGGCAGAACGCAGAGATCAGGATAAGCAATTAACCGAAAAAGTATTAAGCATTAACCGCGTCGCTAAGGTCACCAAAGGCGGCAAGAAGATGTCGTTTTCCGCACTGCTCGTCGTCGGCGACGGAAAAGGTAAGGTCGGATTCGGATACGGCAAGGCTAACGAAGTGGCTGAGGCTATCAGGAAAGGCCTTGTCGACGCGAGAAGAAGGATGTTCCAGGTGGAGATTTGCGGAACGACCATACCCCATGAAGTGATAGGCAAATACGGCGCGGGTAAGGTATTGCTTAAGCCCGCTTCTCCCGGTACCGGAGTAATCGCCGGAGGTCCGATAAGGGCCCTTTGCGATGCCGCCGGGATAAAGGATATACTTTCCAAGTCATTTGGCTCGGACAATGCCATAAACGTCATCAAGGCGGCGGTCGTGGGCCTCAAGAGCCTCAGTAACAGGGAAGAGAGCAAGAGAATAAAAGGAGCGATCTAAGTGAAGCTAGGTGAGATACATGTCCCGGTAGGGGCAACGAAAAAAAGAAAAATAGTAGGCAGGGGCCCGGGTTCCGGCCACGGCAAGACCTCCACGAGAGGCCAGAAGGGCCAGAAGTCCAGGTCCGGCGCCCATATCCATCCGGAGTTCGAAGGCGGCCAGATGCCTTTGATAAGAAGGATCCCGAAGAGGGGTTTCACGAACAGGTTCAAGAAAAAGTTCCAGATCGTAAACCTCGCGGACCTTAAGTCCTTTAAGGAGAACTCCATAGTCACTCCCGAGGAGTTGCTTAAGGAAGGTATCATCAAAAATACGAAAATTAAGGTCAAGATATTGGGCGGCGGCGAGATATCGAAGCCCCTGACCGTAAAAGCGGATTCGTTTTCGGCGGGCGCGGCCGAAAAGATACAAAAAGCTGGCGGTAAAGCAGAGATCACCAAATAATGATCAGGGCGTTCGGCAATATATTAAAGATACCCGAGTTAAAAAGGAAGCTCCTCGTCACTGTGGCGCTTCTCGCGGTCTACTGCCTCGGCAGGTACATACCGACGCCGGGTATTGACGGTCACGCTCTTTCTCAATTTATAGAGCAGGAATCCAAGAGGTCGGGCGGGTCGCTGTTCGACATAATGGACCTTTTCACCGGAAACGCCATGTCCCAGATGACGATCTTCGCGTTCGGCATCATGCCTTATATATCGAGCTCCATCATAATGCAGCTTTTGACGTTCGCTTTCCCTTATTTCGAGAAACTTGCGAAAGAAGGCGGGGAGCACGGCCGCAGGATGATAACCCAGTATACGCGTTACGGGACCCTCGTGATCGGCGCCATACAGGCGTTGTTCACCAGTTTCTGGCTCGAGAACCTCCATAACACTATCGGTATCCAGATAGTCCAGAACCCGGGCTGGGGTTTCCGCCTGGTGACCATCCTGACCCTGGTCAGCGGCACCGCTTTCATCATGTGGCTCGGCGAACAGATAACCGAATACGGCATCGGCAACGGCATGTCCATAATAATAACCGCGTCCATAATTTCGAGGATACCGACGGCGATGCATAACCTCGCCACCCTCGTTGGCGCCGGTCAGTTGAGCGTATTTACCCTGATCTTCATGGCGGTGATGATCTTCGCGGTGATCATCGCGGTCATAATGATAACCCAGGCCCAGAGAAGGATCCCGGTGCAATACGCGAAACGGATCGTAGGAAGAAGGGTGATGGGCGGCCAGAGCACATATCTCCCGTTGAGGGTGAACCAGGCCGGTGTCATCCCGATAATCTTCGCCCAGTCGATCCTGCTATTTCCCGCGACGATAGCGCAATTTATACCCAACCAGACGATAAAGAGCATGCTGGCGTTCCTGCAGCACGGCGGCGTCGTCTACACGATATTCTACGCGGCATTGATCATATTCTTCACATATTTTTACACGGCGGTAACGCTTAACCCGCGCGACCTGGCGGATAACATGAAAAAATACGGCGGTTTCGTCCCGGGAGTAAGGCCGGGCAGGCCGACCGAGGATTATTTTAATTTTATTTTAAACCGCGTCACGTTGCCCGGAGCTATTTTCCTGGCGATAATAGCCGTGATCCCTGATTTCATCGGGAAATGGCTCCAGATACCATATTTGGTGGCGAGCTTCTTCGGCGGCACCGCGCTCCTTATCATAGTCGGTGTCATGCTCGATACGATGAAGCAGATCGAGTCGTTCCTTTTGATGCGCCACTATGACGGTTTCATGAAGTCGGGCAGGTTGAAGTCGAGGGGCCGTTGAGGCTCGTGCTCCTGGGCCCGCCCGGCGCCGGAAAAGGGACGCAGGCAAAAGTTCTTTCTAAGGAATACAATATTCCGCATATCTCTACCGGGGATATCTTGCGCGAAGCCGTAAAGACTAAGACGCCGATAGGCCTGAAGGCGAAGGTCTATATGGATAAGGGCGAGCTCGTTCCCGACGATGTCGTGATAGAGATGGTCGCCCAGCGCGTCGCGAAACCGGATTGCGAGAATGGTTTCATGCTCGACGGTTTCCCGAGGACAGCGGCGCAGGCGAAGGCCCTCGACGCCACGCTGGCGGAACTCAAACGGCCGGTCGACCTGGTCCTTTATTTCAAGACGTCGGTCGAAACGATAATACAGCGGCTCTCCGGAAGGAGGGTCTGCAGGATCTGCGGCGAGAATTACCACGTAAAGAATATACCCCCGAAGGTAGCCGGCAAATGCGATAAGGACGGCGGCGAGCTTTACCAGAGGGATGACGATAAGGAAGATACGATCTTAAACAGGATAAAGGTCTACGACAAGACGGTCCCGGAGATAATAAGTTATTACGAGGGCAAGGGCATGCTCAGGACCGTATCCGGGGATTTCGACGTAGATGAGGCGCACGATTACCTGTCTAAGCTCTTTGTCAAAGAGAATCTAAAATAGGGCAGGGCGGCAGATGATAATGCTAAGGTCCGGGGCCGAGGTCGAGAAGATCGAAGCGGCCTGCAGGATCGTCGCAGATACCCTGGAATATCTCGGTTCGAAGATAAAACCGGGTATGGCGACGGCAGAATTGGACAGCCTTGCCGAAGTATATATTAAGGCGAGAGGGGCTGTTTCCGCCTTTAAGGGATATAAAGGATTTCCGGCGAATATATGCACGTCGGTGAATGAGACCGTGGTCCACGGCATCCCGGGGAAACAGACCTTGAAAGAAGGCGATATAATCGCCTTGGATATAGGTGTCAAATTAAACGGTTATTTCGGCGATGCCGCGATGACGTTCCCGGTAGGCGGGATCTCCGAAGAGGCAAAGAAGCTCATCACCGTGACGGAAGAATCCCTTTATAAGGGAATAGAAAATGCCCGTCCGGACAAAAGGCTCTGTGATATATCGAGCGCGGTCCAGGAATATATCGAGAATAACGGGTTCTCGGTTGTGCGCGAATTCGTAGGGCACGGCATCGGCACAAGGATGCACGAGGATCCGCAGATCCCAAATTACGGCGTGCCGGGCACAGGGCCGAGATTAAAGGCTGGGATGGTTCTCGCGATAGAGCCGATGGTCAACGCCGGGACGCACAAGGTAGAGATATTGGAGGACGGGTGGACAGCCGTGACGAAAGACAGGAAACTGTCGGCCCATTTTGAACACACGGTTTATATAGGCGATAACGGTCCGGAGATATTGACGGAATGGCGAAAGAAGAAGCTATAGAAGTAGAGGGCGTGGTGCTTGAGGCGCTGCCGAACGCGATGTTCCGCGTGGAGCTCGACAACGGCCATAAAGTGTTATCCCACGTCTCCGGAAAGATGAGGATGAACTTCATCCGCATACTCCCGGGTGACAGGGTCAAACTGGAGCTTTCGCCGTACGACTTAACCAGGGGCAGGATAACTTTCAGGGTGAAATAAGATGAAAGTCCGTTCAAGTGTAAAGAAGATATGCGAGAAGTGCAAGATAGTAAAAAGAAGGGGAATAATCTACGTGATCTGCGCTAACCCGAAACACAAGCAGCGCCAGGGTTAGGCCGATAATTTAGGAGGACGTAATGCCGAGGATTTTAGGTATCGATCTGCCGAAGGAAAAAAAGATAGAGTTCTCTCTCTGCTACCTCTACGGAATAGGCAGGGCACTCTCGAGGAAGATCCTCAAGGAGGCGAACATCAATCCCGATGTGCGCGCAAAGGACCTTACCGACGAAGAGGTGTCGCGCATAACGACGATCCTGCAGAAGGAATATAAGGTCGAGGGAGACCTGAGGAGAGAGATCGCGCAGAATATAAAGAGGTTGATGGACATCGGCTCGTACAGGGGGATCAGGCACAAGAGGGGCCTGCCGGTGCGCGGCCAAAGGACAAAGACTAACGCAAGGACAAGGAAAGGCCCGCGCAGGATGGCGGTCACTTTAAAGAAGAAGGATACCAAGCCGGGAGCATAATATGGTAGAAGAGAAGAAGGAAGAAGAGCATAAGCCTAAGAAGAAAAAGACAAAGAAGAAAGTCGCCAAGAATATACCGAACGCGATAGCGCATATCCAGGCGACTTTCAATAATACGATCGTTACGATCTGCGATAAGTCGGGAAATACCATCTGCTGGGCGTCAAGCGGCGGAAGCGGTTTCGCGGGATCGAAGAAGTCGACGCCGTTCGCCGCGCAGGTGGCTGCGGAAGTTGCCGCAAAGAAAGCCATGGAACACGGCGTAAAGGAAGTCGAAGTCTACGTAAAAGGCCCCGGCGCCGGACGCGAATCCGCGATACGCGCGCTGCAGGCGACCGGCCTGGCGATATCGTTAATAAAAGATGTCACGCCTATTCCACACAACGGCTGCAGGCCGCCGAAGAGAAGGAGAGTATAGTAAATGGCGAAATACAAGGATGCCGTATGCAGGCTATGCAGGAGGGAGGGCTCCAAGCTTTTCCTCAAAGGCACGCGCTGCTATACGCCGAAATGCGGGATCTCCCGCCGCGAGTACGCGCCGGGCCAGCACGGCCAGGGCAGGATCAAGCTGTCCGATTACGGCCTTCAGCTGAGGGAGAAGCAGAAGCTCAAGAGGATCTACGGAGTCCTTGAGAAGCAGTTCAGGAATTACTTCAAGATGGCGAATAAATCGAAGGGCGTCACCGGTGAGATCCTGCTGCAATTACTTGAGAGAAGGTTCGATAACACATTGTTCCGTTCCGGCCTGGCTAATTCCACCGCCGACGCGCGCCAGATCATCGCGCACGGCCATGTGAAGATAAACGGCCGCAGGACCGACATACCTTCGTATTCGGTCAAGGTCGGAGATACAGTAAAGATAGAGAGCAAGGAAGGTATCGTAAAACATATAAAGAGCAACATCGAGCTTACGAAGGACAGGGGCATCCCTAAGTGGATGGCGGTCGACGCAAACGGCCTTGAGGTAAAGATCGTCAAGCTCCCGTCCAGAGAAGATATCGGGTTCCCCATCCAAGAACAATTAATAGTCGAGTTGTATTCGAAGTAAGAGGAGAAAAATAATATGGGTATTGCCTGGAAAGATTTTGAAATGCCAAAGAAGTTGGCTTGCGATGACGCTAGCTATTCGGATACCTACGGAAAGTTCACCGCAGAGCCTTTTGAGCGCGGCTACGGCACTACGCTCGGCAACGCTTTAAGGAGGGTGCTGCTTTCCTCGATAGAGGGAAGCGCGGTGACCTCTATCAAGATAGATTCCGTCCACCACGAGTTTTCCAGCGTGCCCGGCGTCTCGGAAGATATACCGGAGATAATCCTGAATATCAAAAAACTCGTCCTGCGCTCCCATTCAAGGCAGCCCAAGGTCATCGAGATCAAGGCCGACAGCAAGGGCGACGTGAAGGCCAAGGACATAATCCATGACGAGACGATAGAGATAATTAATCCCGAACTGCATATCGCCACGCTGACGAAGAACGCCAAGTTCCACGTCGAGATGGAAGTAGGCAGGGGAAGGGGTTATTATCCGGCCGAGAAGAACAAAAGGGAAGGCCAGCCGATCGGGGTCATACCCGTGGACTCGATATTTACCCCTATCGTGAAGGTCAACTTCGAGGTGGAAAATACCCGCGTCGGCCAGATAACCGATTACGACAAGCTCATATTGGAGATATGGACCAACGGAAGCGTGACGCCGAAAGACGCGTTGCTATATTCGGCCCACATACTCGAGAAACACCTCGAGATATTCCTCGATTACGGGAAACTTCCGGAAGAGGAAGTCGAGGAAGAGATCAAGGTCGACGAAGAGCTCTATACGAAGCTCAGGATGCCCGTCTCGGAGCTCGAGCTTTCCGTGAGGAGCGCCAACTGCCTCAAGGAAGCGAAGATAAAGACGATCGGAGAACTCGTCCAGAAAAATGAGGCGGAGATGCTCAAGTACAGGAATTTCGGTAAGAAATCCCTGGCGGAGATAAAAGAGATCATAACCGGGATGGGTTTGGGCCTCGGCATGAAAGTCGATAAAAAGTTACTGAAGAAGGAATAACGGGTATACAACCATGCGCCATAAAAAACTGAACAAGAAATTCGACAGGAACAAGCCCGAAAGAGATTCGATGATGAATAATCTCGTGAAGGGGCTTTTCATCTACCAGAGCATCACAACCACGACCCAGAAGGCGAAAGAGGCCCGCAGGTTCGCCGAGAAGCTCATAACGACCGCCAAAAAGGACGATCTTAGCTCCCGGAGGAAGGCTTTCTCGATCTTAAGGGACGAGACCCTTGTCGGGAAGTTGTTTAAGGAGATCGCCCCGCTTTTTAAAGACAGAAAAGGCGGGTATACGCGGATAATCCACCTTGGGAAACGGAAGGGCGACAATGCCGAGCTTTCGATACTTGAATTGACAGAGAAGAAAGTCATCGCTCCTAAGGTAAAGCATAAGAAAGAGAAACCGGCCGAGGCCAAACCGTCCGCGGCAGAAAAGGCTCCCGCAAAAGGAGCCGGTCCCCACGCTCCGGAAAAGGCTAAAGAAGCGGCGCACGAAAAGAATATCCCGCCTAAGAAAGAGGAGAAGGAGACACATAAAACGCCGACCCATAAGGCGCCGGCCGGCGGTTTTGTCGGGACTCTCCGCAAGTTCTTCAGGGGCAGGACCAAGTAATCCGCTAAGGCGGGTATATATAAGAGGGGATAACCTTGAAGATCTCAAGACGTATTGAGAAAGTCAAAGAATCTCCTACGCTCGCCATCACCGCCAAAGCCAAGGAGATGAAGCTTAAGGGCGAAGACGTCGTAAGCTTCGGCGCCGGCGAACCGGATTTTGATACACCCTCCCACATCAAAGCCTCCGCGATAAAGGCCATTGAGGGCGGTTTCACCAAATATACCGCGTCTTCGGGGATCCCCGAGCTAAAAAAAGCTATCTGCGAGAAATTCCTGAACGATAACGGCCTCTCCTATGAACCTTCCCAGATCGTAGTATCGTGCGGCGCAAAACACTCACTCTATAATATATTCCAGGCGATCTGCGACGAGGGGGATGAAGTGATCATCCCTTCGCCGTATTGGGTAAGCTATACCGAGATGGTAAAACTTGCCGGCGGGAGGCCTGTCATCCTGGACACGAAACAGAGCGACGGGTTTAAAGTTAAGCCCGATGCCTTGAAGAAGGCTATCACTAAAAAGACGGCCGCATTCGTCCTCAACAGCCCGTCCAATCCCACCGGATGCGTCTATAACAGATCCGACGTCGAAGGCATAGCGGATATCCTTATCAATGATAAAATAACAGTGATCTCGGACGAGATATACGAGAAATTGATATACGACGGCGAGAAGCATATCTCGTTCGCCTCTCTCGGCAAGGAGGCGCACGGCCTCACTTTTACCGTGAACGGCATGTCCAAATCTTATTCTATGACCGGCTGGCGCATCGGTTACCTGGCCGCGCCGACGAATGAACTGGCGGCAGCGGTCGGAAGGCTCCAGGACCATTCGACCTCAAATCCCGTTTCGTTCGCGCAGAAGGCGGCGCTCGAGGCGTTGAAGGGCGACCAGAAGTGCGTCGCGGAGATGGTCGAGGAATTCAAAAAGAGGCGCGATTATATGGTTGACAGGATCAACCGGATGAAGAATATCAGCTGCGTAAAGCCTAAAGGCGCGTTTTATGTCTTCTGCGACATATCGAAGACGAAGATGGGCTCTTTCGATTTCTCGAAGAAGCTACTTGAAGAGGCGAAGGTGGCGGTCATCCCGGGCGAGCCGTTCGGATGGGATACCCACATTAGGCTGAGTTTCGCGACCGGCCTCGACGATATCAAGAAGGGCCTCGACAGGCTGGATAACTGGCTTAACGCCAGGCAATAAAGGAGATATCTTGGGACACAAGATCACTTTCATACCCGGCGACGGCGTAGGGCCGGAACTCTCGGATGCGGCGAAACGCTGCATAGAAGCGACCGGCGTCGATATCGAATGGGAAATCTTCGACGCGGGCATAGATGTCATGGAGAAATACGGCACGCCGCTTCCCGAGCACGTCCTCGCTTCCATAAGGAAGAACAAGGTAGCCATCAAAGGGCCGATCACGACGCCTGTCGGCACCGGAATACGCAGCGTAAACGTTGAGCTCAGGAAAGCCCTGGAATTATACGCCTGCCTGCGCCCGTGCAAATCTTATAAAGGGGTCAGGAGCAGGTACGATAAGGTCGATATCGTTATCGTGCGGGAGAATACCGAGGACCTTTACGCGGGAGTGGAATTCGAACCGGGCACCCCGGACTGCAAGAAAGTCATAGACAATATCAACGCCTTATCCAAAAAACAGATAAGGCCGGATTCAGCGATAAGCATAAAACCGATATCGAAGTTCGCATCGGAACGGATAGTGAAATACGCTTTTGAATACGCGGTAAAGAACGGCAGGAAGAAGGTGACCTGCATACATAAAGCTAATATCATGAAGGCGACCGACGGGTTGTTCCTCGCGACAGCGAGGGAAGTCGCCGCTAAGTACGCGGGAAAAGTGGAATTCGAGGACAGGATCGTCGATAACATTTGCATGCAGCTCGTCCAGAGGCCCGAGGAATATGATATTCTCGTCCTTCCCAACCTGTACGGCGACATAATATCCGACCTTTGCGCCGGGCTTGTCGGAGGGCTGGGGCTGGCTCCGGGCGCGAACATCGGCGATAATTGCGCGGTCTTTGAGGCGACTCACGGCAGCGCGCCTAAATATAAAGGCATGAACAAGGTAAATCCCACCGCTATGATCCTTTCCGGAGTGTTGATGCTGCGCCATATAGGCGAGAAGAATGCCGCAGACCGGCTGGAGAACGCCGTGAAGAAGATGATCGCCGACGGAAAATTCGTCACTTACGACCTGAAGGCGGAACGCAGCGACCCGACCGCGGTCGGCACACGCCAGATGGCAGACGCGATAATAAAGGCGCTCTAACCCGCCGGAATATCTTCCCATGAAAAACTACGATATATGCATCATCGGCGCAGGACCCGGCGGCACGGCCGCGGCGCTCGAGGCCTCATTTCTGGGTGCGACGGTTGCGCTCATCGAAAGGGATGAGATCGGCGGCGTATGCCTGAATAGGGGCTGCATCCCGACCAAGGCCCGTTTAAAGTCCGCTTTTCTTTACGATGAATTCAAGCGTTCAGCCGAATTCGGCATAACGTCAAAAAATTTCGACTTCGACCTTTCTTCCATACGCCACCGCTCCTCCGATATAGTGGCCCGCCTGAAAGACCAGCTCGACCAATCGCTAAAGGCCCGGAAGGTGGATGTAATAAAAGGCGAGGCGGTTTTTGAGGATAAAGGGACGGTAACTGTCGGCGGAGAGAAGTTATCCGCGAGCGTCTTTATTATAGCGACCGGGTCCACGCCGAAAGCGCTCGGGACGGCCAAGTCGGACAAAAAAAGGATATTCTATTCCGAAGAGATACTCGGCCTCGATAAGATGCCTGAGGATATCACGATAATCGGCGGCGGCGCCATAGGATGCGAATTCGCGTCTTTCTTCTCGGCCCTTGGCTCCAAAGTTACCATTATAGAGATGATGGAGCGGATATTGCCGAGGGAAGATAAGGATCTTTCGAACAGGCTCGAAGGCATATTTAAGAAAAAAGGCATAGAGGTGATAACAGGCGTGGCTTCGCCGGATATCGGCAAGATCTCCTCCGAGGTCATCCTCGTCTCGGTCGGACGTTCGCCGAATACGGTCGGAATGGGATTGGAAAAAGCCGGCGTATCCGTAAAGGACGGCCGCATAATCGTCGACGGGTATTTAAAGACATCGGCCCCAAATATTTTCGCCAGCGGGGATTGCATCGGAAGATATAACCTCGCGCACGCCGCGTCGGCCGAGGGAAAGGCTGCCGCGCGAAACGCCCTCGGGAAAGAGGCGGCGATGGATTACGGGATAATGCCTGTTTGCGTCTATTCGTTCCCGGAGGCCGGGAGCGTAGGCCTGAACTCAGATGAGGCGGGTAATAAAGGATATGAGGCGGTAACCGGCCGCGCTTTCTTCGCGGGATCGGGAAGGGCACTCGCCCAGCGGGAAACGGAAGGCTTTGTAAAGTTGACGGCCGACAAAAAGACAGGCAAGATACTCGGGGCGCAGATATTGGGCTATAACGCGTCGGAACTCATTGGCATAATAAGCGTCGCCATAAAGGGCGGGCTATCCCTAAGAGACCTGGCCGATGTCGTCCAGCCGCATCCGGCTTTCTCCGAGGCGGTCCAGGAGGCTGCAGCAAATATATTGAGGCAGCCGAAATGATAGCCAAGCCCCGCTGGCTTAGAAGGGATATCGTATCCTCGCCGAAGATAGAGGAGACAAGAAAATTCCTCAGGGATTCTTCGGTCAACACCGTCTGCGAAAGCGCCAAATGCCCTAATTTATGCGAATGCTTCGGCAGGGGCGTGGCGACTTTTATAATTCTCGGCGATACCTGCACGAGAGGATGCAGGTTCTGCGCGGTAAATGAGGGGATCCCTTCCGCGCCTGACCGGGAAGAGCCTTCGAAAGTTTACGAGGCCGCCAGGAAATTAAACCTTAACTATATTGTCGTCACATCGGTCACAAGGGATGACCTCCCGGACGGGGGAGCGGCGCATTATGCCGCGACTGTCGGATACCTGCGCGAGAGATTAAGCGGCGTAAAAATAGAGGTCCTCGTCCCGGATTTCATGGGGCGGGCGGAGCATATCGATAAGGTATGCGGAGCGGGGATAGATGTCTTCGCGCATAATCTCGATACGGTCAGGAGGCTCCATAAAGCCGTCAAGCCGAAAAGCGATTACAATCTTTCGCTTACCGTATTGGGGAAAGCCAGGGATATATCGCGCGGCGGCATACCTACCAAGAGCGGCCTCATGCTCGGCCTCGGCGAGACAGAGGAAGAAGTGGTCTCAACGATGAAGGACCTGCGATGGGCGGGGTGCGATATTATCACTCTCGGGCAATACCTGAAGCCGTCCCTGGGCAAGACAGAGGAGCGTGAGTTTATATCTCCAAAAATGTTTGAAAAATACGAAGAAATAGCGTATAATTTAGGCTTTACAAGGGTGAGCTCAGGACCGTTTGTCAGGAGTTCCTATCATTCAACCTGTTAAGTCAATTTTGGGTCAAGGAGGAGGATATGGCAAAAGTCATATTGCCTGAAGTCGGAGAAGGGGCCCGGGAAGCCACCATATCTTACTGGCATTTCGAGGAAGGCGACAGGATAGAGGAAGGCGAAGACCTTGTGGAGATCGCCACGGACAAGTCCGCTATCAACGTGCCGGCTCCGTGCTCCGGAGTATTGACAGAAGTTTATTTTGAAGAAGGCGATATAGTCGAGGTCGGAGAAGTCCTCGCCAATATCGAAGAGGAAGAAGCGCTTTTTGAAGAGGAGGAATAAGTTAAATTAGATGCATGAAGCTAACAGGCTTAAAAGGTTACCGCTGTATCTTTTCACTATCCTTGACGAGCTGAAGGAGAAGGCCAAGTCCCAGGGCATGGAGGTCATAGACCTCGGCATGGGCAGTCCTGACCTTCCGCCGGCCCGCCATATAGTGGATGAATTATGCGAGCAGACCAAACACGTCGTCAACCACCGCTATTCCAGGCCTACCGGAGAAGTCGAGAAGGCCTTCAAGAAGGCGATAGCCGATTGGTATAAGACCAAGTTTAACGTGGATCTCGATCCCCGGACCGAAGTATTGCCTCTCATCGGTTCTAAGGAAGGCATCGCGAACTTATGCCTCACGTTCCTCAACAACGACGATATAGCCATAGTGCCGAGCCCGGGATATACCGTTCATTTTAACGGCCCGATCATGGCCGGGGGCATATTATACAGCTTGCCTATAAGCAAGGAGAACGGGTACAAGCCGGACTTAAAGAGCCTCGGCCGGGAGATCACCAGGATGGCCAAGATACTTTTCCTTAGCTATCCGCATAATCCCACCACAGCTGTCGCCGACCTGGCTTATCTTGAAAGCGTCGTCGATTGGGCGAAGGACAAGGATATAATAATAGCTTACGACAACGCCTATTCTGACTTTGTCTTTGAGGGGCCGCCTGCCCCGAGCATACTCCAGGTAAAAGGGGCTAAAGATAAATGCGTGGAGTTCCACACGCTGTCCAAGTCGTATAACATGGCGGGGTGGAGGATAGGCACGGTCGTAGGCAACTCCAACATCATACGCTCCCTTGAAAAGACGAAGAGCTACATAGACTTCGGCCTTTTCCGGCCGATACAATACGCCGCTATAAAGGCGTTGACCGGCCCTCAGGACTGCGTAAAGGAACTCGTTGCTACATATAAGAAGAGAAGGGATGTCTTTGTCGACGGGCTTAACAAGGCCGGTTGGGAGATCGACAAGCCGCAGGGGACTTTTTATGTCTGGGCCCACATCCCTCCCAAGTACAACGCTCTTACATCTATGGAATTTTGCGCGCTTCTGGTCGAGGAAGCGGGCGTCGTATCTTCCCCGGGGACGGGCTTCGGAGAATTCGGAGAAGGTTTCGTGAGGTTCGCCCTCGTGGAACCCGAAGACAAACTTAAGATAGCCGTCGACAGGATAAAGAGACTCCTGGAGAAGAAAGACTAAACGCATTCTTTAAGTTGCCGTACGATACGCCCGCCAGGATAACGGCGGGCGTATTTCATTGGAGGCCTATGTCGGCGAAGAAAAGGGTCCTGTTGCTTTATATCTCGGTCAACTCCGGGCACCAGAAGGCCGCGCTTGCCATCGAGAAGGCGCTGCGGCTTCTGACCCCCGAAGCGGAGATCCTTGCCGTAAACTCCTTCAATTACACGAACCCGCTCGTCGAGAAAGTCATAAACAGGACCTACCTGGGAGTGATAAAGAACAAGCCTGAAGTCTGGGAATATCTCTACGACAACCCGAAGGTCTTCCGGAGCTTGGGGAGATTGCGCGATTTCATACATAAATTCAATTCCGGGAAACTGAAGACCCTCCTCGATGAGTTCAAGCCGGACGTCATCGCCTGCACCCAAGCGTTCCCTTGCGGGATGATCGCGGATTATAAGACGTCATTCGGGTTGAAAGTGCCGCTTATCGGCGTGCTCACCGACTGCTACCCGCATTCCTACTGGTTCTTCGATTCGGTCGATCATTATATCGTCAACTCCGAGGCGGCGACAAAAAGACTGGTCGAACACGGCATCCCCAGGGAAAAGATAAAGGATTACGGCATCCCGATAGACCCGAAATTTACCGAGAAGGCCGATGACGAGGGAGTAAGGAAGAAACTCGGGCTTGATCCGGGATTGCCGACGGTCTTGATAATGGGCGGCAACCAGGGGCTCGGACCGCTCGCGGAACTCGTGAACGAGCTGAACAGGATATCGTGTCCCCTCCAGCTGATCGTCGTGGCCGGAAGCAATAAGCGGCTGTTTGACTGGCTGGAGAGGAGGAAACGGTCTCTAAGGTTCAAGACCGTTGTCTACGGCTATACTACGGAAGTATACGAGCTGATGTCGGTCTCGACGCTAATAGTGACTAAACCGGGCGGACTTACGATATCCGAAGCCCTTTCAAAGGATTTGCCGATCATAATCCTGAACCCGATACCGGGACAGGAGGCCAAGAATACCGAGTATCTGACAAACGAGGGCGCCGCCGTTAAGGCGGACAGCGCTGCAGATGCAGCGTTACTGACGGAAATGCTCCTGGGCAACAGGTCGAAGCTCGAACATATGCGCGGAAACGCCCGGCGGATAGCGAAACCGCGGTCATCAACCGATATAGCGAGGCTTATTCTCGAATGTGCGAACTCCTGATATACAGGTTAGGACAATTCCTGGCGCTGGCCCTGCCGCTTAATGCGGTATACGCTGTCGCGGCCTTCCTGGCGAAGCTGCAGTATTCTTTTTCGCGGAAAGACCGGCTTACAGTATACGGGAACCTGCGCGCCATATTCCCCGATAAAGACGAGGAGGAGATCGCCCGGATCGCGAAAGAAGTATTCGTTAATTTCGCCAAATATCTGGTGGATTTTTTCCGGTTCGAAAAGGTCGACAAGAAGTTCCTTGCCGAAAAGGTAAAGGTCACGGGCCGTGAGAACCTGGACCAATCCCTTAAAGAAGGAAAGGGCGTCATAGCGCTGTCGGCCCACATCGGGAACTACGAACTGGGCGGCGCGGTGATATCGCTTTTAGGTTACCGGTTTAATGCCGTGGCTCTTGACCACGATAACAAGCTGATAAACGATTTTTTCATAGGGCAAAGAGCGCGCACAGGCGTACAGGTCATATCCCTCAGATCGGCCTTGAGGAGCTGTTTCGAGGCGCTGGACAGGGGAGAGGTACTCGCTTTACTGGGTGACAGGGATTTTTCAAATCACGGCATAGTCACCAATTTTTTCGGGAAGAGGACGATGATCCCGAAGGGCCCGGCTGCCTTTTCCGTTAAGATCGGGGTCCCTATCGTGCCCGGCTTTTTGCTCAGGATGCCGGATGATACCTTCGAGCTGATATTCGATAGACCCATATCATACCGCGCCATCGGGAACCGCGAAGCGGATGAAAAGAAAGTCACCGGCCTTTGCGTAAAGGTCATCGAGGATTATATAAGAAGATATCCGTCGCAATGGTATATGTTCAGGAGGTTCTGGCTGTGAGAGGTTTCGTAATAATTCCCGCGTTTAATGAGGAGATGCGTATCGGACATATCGTGGGAGAGGCCAAAGCCAAGGGCCTCGATTGCATAGTGATAGACGACGGCTCAGCCGATAAGACCAAAGAAGAGGCAAAGGATGCAGGCGCCGATGTCATCTGCCATACGAAGAACCTCGGCAAGGGTGTGTCGCTGAGGGATGGTTTCAAGAAAGCCCTGGAAAAAGGCTGCGATTTTGTGATAACGATGGACGGCGACGGACAACACCACCCGGGCGAGCTGGAAGGTTTCGTCAGGGCAGCCGAAAAAAGCGGCGCGGCCGTTATCCTCGGGAACAGGATGGGCGATCCTAAAGGCATGCCGCTCAAAAGAAAGCTCACCAATTGGGTGATGTCGAGCTTCATCTCCCTGATCGCCGGCCAGAGGATGCCGGATACGCAGTGCGGGTACAGGCTCATAAGGGCGGAAGTCCTGAAAGCCGTGCCTCTTACCACAGATAAATACGAGATAGAGTCGGAGCTCCTGATAGGCGCCTCGAAGGCGGGTTTCAAGATCGAATCAATTCCCATAAAGTCCATCTATGGGGGAGAGAAGAGCCAGATACACCCGTTCGTAGATACCATCCGTTTCTTATCCTTCATAATAAAAACGGCCTTCAAAAAATGAAAGAGCGGGACGACGACTTAATCCTCAGGAATGAAATGGTCGAAGGTCAGCTGATACCGCGCGGGATAATGGATGCGGCGGTCTTGACTGCCATGAGGAAAGTCCCGCGCCACCTTTTTACTTCCGGTAAAAGCCTCGAAAACTCCTATGCCGATTATCCTCTGCCTGTAGGCGAGGGCCAGACGATCTCCCAGCCCTATATGGTCGCCCTGATGACGCAATGTCTCGAGCTTAAAGGCGGGGGAAAAGTGCTTGAGATAGGGACCGGCTCGGGTTACCAGGCGGCGATATTGCGGGAGATAGCCGCGGAAGTCTATTCGGTCGAGCGGTATGACACATTGGCGCAAAAGGCGCGGGAGCTCCTGGACGGGCTCGGTTATAAGGATATAAAAATAAAAGTAGGCGACGGCACCGAAGGGTGGGACGAATTTGCCCCCTATGACGGGATAATCGTTACCGCCGGAGCGCCGTCGGTCCCCGCGCCTCTCGTTGAGCAGTTAGCCGAGGGAGGGATAATGGTGATCCCGGTCGGCGGGGCGTTCAGCCAGGAACTCCTGCTCATCAGGAAAAATCAGGGCGAGATAACGCAGGAAATCATCTGCGGCTGCACCTTTGTGCCGCTTGTGGGCAAATACGGGTGGCAGGAATAAGCCACGAACGGCGACTTGTCCTCTCCGGGTCGCTGGCTCGCCCCTGCGAGTCTCGCTGCGCTTGGGGAAATTCTCGCTCTCCCTCGCTGTCGCTCGGGATCCGTGCCCGCTCGAATTTCCCAATCCCTCCGAGGACAAAGGTCGCCGTTCTTGACATACTTCCTGCGGCTTTTGTGCTTGAAGTAGGCGATTTAAGCGTTATAATGATACCAGGGTAGTACAAAAACCCGTAAACTACGAATTCGTGTATTATATGTTAGAATGGGGGGAATAATCAGGGACGATTCCAATGGTAAAGCCAGAGGTGTCCCTGACGGCGGAGAGAGACACTTGATATGACGACCGGGCAATCTGGCGAGCGAAGAGGCGATTTATGCCGCAGTCCCGCCGTTGCGGGACGAGGAATAAAGAAAGCCCGAGCGAGCCGATTGACTGGGAGTTAGGTAGATGGAGAATGAAACGTCCCCAATAAACCTAGGGAGGGAAAAATGAAAAGTGTAATAGTGGCGGTAATAACGGTAATAGGCTGTTTGTTGTCGGGTAGCCTGCTGGCAGACGAGGTCTCTGCTGTAGCATCGGTCGATTTAAATCAGATCCAGAATGAAGTCGGATACCAACGACTTGTATTTATGGACGCGAACGATGAAGTTAAGGCTGAGATGCTAAAGCTGCGGAAAGCGCTCGATCAAGCACTCATTGAGTGTGTAAGAGAAAATGACGATGGCAAGTTAGCGATCCTTCAAACGAAGATCCAGTCCATGAATAACAAGCTCAACACCATACGGAATACAATGAGCTACAGGAACTCTGATCACAGGAGGGCCCTGACAAAGTTTATTAAGAGTCGATATTCCGGAAAATACGCGCTGGTCATCGACGCTCAAATGGCTAGAAATAACAGCCAGGTAATCATTTGGGATGCTCCAAGGATGACCGATCTAACCGATGAGATCATCCAAGAGCTGGATCGAGAGTTACCCTAGAAGGAGGCGACAATGCCGGCTAATATCAGGATTATCCGCGCGCAGGAGTTCATAAAGGCGAACCCGGAAGGACAGCTCAATCTCGACGAGTCCAGGAAAATGCTTATTGAGATCGCGTCAGCCTCGGCCCCTTTGACCGAATACGACATAATCCTGGACACTCGAAAGACGCAGTCAAAAATGTCCGAAGCCGACCTTTGGTTTCTGGCGTCTGAACTCACCAACTACTTTAGTAAGGCTTTTTCCCGGACTCAAAAGACGGCAGTTCTTTGTCCGCTTGATCAGTTTGACAACGCAAAGTTCTTCGCGCTCTGCGCCAAAAACAGAGGCTTCCAAGTCAAGGCATTCACTTCTTTCGAGGAAGCATACGAATGGCTGATTGCGGATAGGACCTGACGCCTGCCGTTAAATATTTTTGCTTGCTTTTTGTTTTTCATCGTGTTAACATAACACTGCTTTAAGCGCGGGAAGCCCGTGAAATACGGGCACGGCCCCGCCACTGTAACCCCGCACCTTACTGACAAGTAAGGTAGCGCCTTAGACTACCGAAAGAATATTCTTTCGGAAAAGACCACTGTTAAAAACGGGAAGGTTTAGTTTAAGGTGCGGGGGAGTCAGGATATCGCGCTTAGGGTTTTCAAATTCCTTCGAGGGTGAGGAGAATTTTTTTATTACCTCATTCCAACAAAGGGATGAGGTTTTTTTATTTGCGAAACACAAGTTCCCGGAGGGGGAAAATGTCTGAATTGGTATTGGTAACCGGAGGCGTCCGGTCCGGCAAGTCTTCTTACGCGCAAACGATCGCCGCGGCATCAGGCGCGAAGGTCTTCTATATCGCGACAGCCGAAGCGCTGGATGTCGATATGAAGAAGAGGATAGGCGCTCACAAAAGGTCCCGCTCCAAATCCTGGGCCACCGTAGAAGAGCCCATCCGTCTAGTTAAAGCGATCGATTCACTGCCCGCGGAGAATATTACCGTAATACTCGATTGCCTCACCCTTTTCATCTCAAATCTCATCCACAAAGGCCTGACTGACGCGCAGGTATATTCTGAAATAAAGAAAATAATAATTGCCCTGCGGAAGAAGGCCGGGCTTTCCATAATAGTCACTAACGAAGTCGGAAGCGGCATCGTCCCCGAGAACAGGCTCTCCCGCAGGTTCAGGGACCTGCAGGGGCGGGTAAACCAGATAACCGCCAAGGAGGCGGACAGGGTATGTCTATTGGTGTCAGGAATACCGTTACAGGTAAAGTAAAGATCGATGAGGTCGTAAAGGCGATCGGGCCAGTTGATGCCGTCTATTACGCCAAGGCGCAGGCCAGGCTCGATACTTTGACGAAGCCGAAGGGAAGCCTGGGCCGGCTCGAGGAGATAGCCGCGCGCGTTGTCGCGATAACCGGGAACCTGAGGCCCTCGGTAAAGAATAAAGTGATATTCACGATGGCCGGTGACCACGGGATATGTGAGGAGGGCGTCAGCGCCTATCCGCAGGAGGTCACCCCGCAGATGGTCTACAATTTCCTGAGGGGCGGCGCCGGGATAAATGTCCTGGCCAGGGACGCCGGGGCTGAAGTCATCGTCGTAGATATGGGAGTGAAGGGGAAGATAAAAGCGGATAAATCGCCTAATTTTAAGGATAAAAAAGTAAACCACGGGACGAAGAATTTCGCCAAAGTCCCCGCGATGACAAGGGAAGAAGCCCTGAAGTCGATAACCGGCGGGATAGAAGCGTTCAATGAGGCCTATGCCGAAGAAAAGATCGAGCTCGCCGGCGTCGGGGATATGGGGATAGGGAACACCACTTCCTCGAGCGCGATAGTCGCCGCAGTCACAGGCGAAGATATCGCCCTGGTGACAGGCAGGGGGACAGGCATAGACGACACCTCTTACGCCCGTAAGATCGATGCCATAAAGAAAGGCCTGTCTTTGCATAAGCCCGACCCGAAAGACCCCATAGACATCCTTTACAAAGTGGGCGGATTCGAGATAGGCGGGATAGCGGGCGTGATATTAGCCGCCGCATCGAAGAAGGTGCCTGTCGCGGTAGACGGTTTCATTGCTTCCTGCGGCGCCCTGATAGCGTTTGAGATCTGTCCTGCCGTAAAAGATTATATCTTCTTCGCGCACCAATCTGTTGAGGCGGGGCAGTCGGCCATTTTAAGGCGCATCGGCCAGAGGCCGTTGTTGAATCTCGATATGCGTCTCGGGGAAGGGACAGGCGCGGCGCTCGCGATGGGCATAATCGAGGCGTCCGTTAAGATATTGAACGAGATGGCGACATTCGGCGAAGCGGGAGTTTCGGAGGAAAGCGACCCCATCAATCACTCTCTGGGGAGTGGTGAGCGAAGCGAACCATGAAAAGTTTTCTTATTGCGCTGCAGTTCCTGACGTCTATACCCGTAAAGGTAAAAGGCGAGATAGCCGACAAAGACCTTGCCGGCTCGATGGCCTATTTCCCGCTGGTCGGGCTTTTAGCAGGCGCCCTTCTCGCGCTGTCATACAATATCCTGATCCCGTTCTTGCCGCACGCGGCCGTATGCGCTTTCATAATGATAATAAACGTCATTATATCCGGCGGGCTGCACATAGACGGTTTCGTAGATACCTTCGACGCGATAGCCAGCGGCGCCGACAGGAAGAGGATGCTGGAGATAATGAAAGAAGGCAGGCCCGGAGCGGTCGGGCTCGCCTCTGTCGTACTTTTGTTTATCGCGGAATACTCGCTTCTTATCTCGCTTCCTAAAGGGGCGATCGAGGGGGCATTGATAGCGATGGCGGTTTTAAGCAGGACATCGTTCGTCGCTTCAAGCGCGCTCTATCCTTACGCGAGAGATACGGACGGCTTGGGAAAGAAATTCTCCGGGCGCTTGGAAAAAAGGAATATCGCGGCCGCGTTTCTCACCGCGGCAATAGCCTTCTTCCTTATATTCGGGTTAAAAACGTTCGTCTTTATACCCGCGGCATGCTGCGTCATTTTGGCGTTTGACATTTATTTTTTCAGGAAATTCGGAGGGATAACAGGGGACACGATGGGCGCGCTGGGGGAGATAATGGAGATAACGGCTCTCGCGCTTGCCGTAGCATTGATATGAGAAAGATCATTATCGTGACGTTTATGCTTCTTTTTATCTGCCGGCATGCCGCAGCGGGACAGATGAGGATCATATCTATCGCGCCGGCCACTACTGAGATCGCCTGCGCCCTGGGCCTGGAGGATAATCTCGTCGCGGTCTCCACTTATTGCGATTATCCGCCGGAGGTGAAGAGCAAGGAGAAGATAGGCTCTTTCAGTGAACCTAATATAGAGAAGATACTCATCCTTAAGCCTGATATCATCCTCGCCACAGGCCTGGAACAGGCGCAGGCCGTAGGGAAATTGAAAACATTAGGGCTCCGGGTAATGGTCTCAGACCCGAAGAATTTCCGGGAGTTGTATGATTCTATCCTCGCGATAGGCAAAGCGTGCGGGAAAGACGCTGAGGCGGTTTCATTGATAAGTAAAATGAAGAAGACCGTATCGGCTGTCTCGGCAAAGGCCGCCCTGGTAGATCCGGATAAACGGCCGAAGGTGTATTTCGAGATATGGCACGACCCGATCATGACCGCGGGCAAAGGGTCCTTTATAGACGAGATGATAACGGTCGCCGGCGGTGTCAATATAACTTACGACGCGCCGAGGCCGTTCTCGCAGTTCAGCCCCGAATTGATCGTCAAGCGCGACCCTGACGTGATAATACTCGGCTATATGGTAAAGGGAGAAGGTGCGGCAGAGTCTCTTTCGAAGAGGTTCGGCTGGGACAAGATAACGGCAGTAAGAAAAAACAGGGTCTATGATAATATCGAGCCGAATATCCTCTTCAGGCCCGGGCCGCGGCTTGCGGATGCCGTTGTCCAATTGAACGAAAGGTTCTACAGGTAACCTATGGAAGTGCGCCAGGCATCACAGATATCAAGGAAGAGGGGACATAAGGCCTTCATTATCGCGGCCGCGATATTGGTCGCGGTCGCCGCGGTCTCGGTCTATTTCGGCGCGGCAAAGGTCGGTTTTCTCTCCGCGCTTACCGATATGGACAAGCGCATACTCGGACTCAGGGCCGGAAGGATATTGCTCGCGTTGACCGTCGGCGGCGGGCTCTCGGTGGCAGGCGTTATATTGCAGGGGCTTATGCGTAATCCTTTATGCGAGCCGTATGTCCTCGGCATCTCGAGCGGCGCGGCGCTTGGCGCGGTAATCTCGACTATCTTATTAGGCATGCAGCATTTCCTGGGTTTAAGCGCCCTTCCTGTCTGGGCTTTCCTGGGAGCGGTCGCCGCGTTCTTTATTGTATACAGGATATCAGAGGTCAACGGGAGGATACCGATACAGAACCTCTTGTTGACCGGCGTCATAGTCGGGGCTGTGCTTTCGTCTGTCGTGATCTTCCTCGTATCGTTCTCGGAGAAGGAGTACCTGCACAGCGTAATATGGTGGCTTCTCGGCAACCTCCAGATATTCGATATGAACCTGCTTCTGTCGGTGATGATAATAGTCATCACGGCGGTCATCCTCGCGGCCCTTAATTCGAGGGAGCTTAACGCCATCTCCCTCGGGGAAGAGGAGGCGGCGCACCTCGGGGTCGATATCGAGAAGACGAAAAAACGATTGTTCATCATAGCGTCGGTCATCACCGGCGCAGCGGTATCCGCGGCAGGCATGATCGGTTTCGTCGGGCTGATAGTGCCCCATTTTGTCAGGTTGGTGATAGGGGCCAACCACAGGGCTGTCATACCCGTCTCGTTTGTCGCAGGCGGCGCGTTCCTTATCTTCTGCGATCTTATCGCCAGGATGGTGATGCTTCCGGCCGAGGTGCCGGTAGGCGTTATAACGGCTTTATGCGGCGGGCCGTTCTTTTTGTATTTATTGAGGAAGAGGTCGAGGGCCAGATGACGCTTCTTAAGGCCGAGTCGGTAACAGGTGGTTATGGCAGAGAGCCGGTCATAAAAGATATCTCCTTCTCTGCCGCAAGCGGCAAGTTTATCGGGATCATCGGCCCGAACGGCGCGGGGAAGACGACATTTTTGAGGATGTTAAGCCGGGTCCTGCATCCGTCAGCAGGCAGGGTGGCCATCGACGGCAAAGATATATACAGGATGCCAATGAAGGAGTTCGCGGCGTCCGCGGCGTTCGTCGCCTCGGAGTCAGGCGTCATCTTCCCGTTCACGTGCCTGGAGATAGTGATGATGGGCAGGTTCCCGTATCTCCATCCCCTAAGGGGCGAATCCGAGAAAGACCTTGAGGCGGTCCGGCGCGCGATAGAGATGACCGACTGCTCCGCGTTCGTATCCCGCCAGATAGACCAGCTCAGCGCGGGCGAGAGGCAGAGGATATTCATCGCCAGGGCGCTTGCCCAGGAGCCGCGGCTGATATTCCTCGATGAGCCGACATCGCATCTAGACATATCGCACCAGGTCCAGATACTCGACCTGATAAAGGACTTGAGCGAGCGCGGGGGTATCACCATCGTCGCGGTCTTCCACGACCTCAACCTGGCGTCGGAATATTGCGACACGCTGATGCTTATGGACGGCGGACGCGTTGCCGCTCTCGGCGAGCCGAAAGAAGTCATCAGCTATGAATTGATAGAGAAGGTATACAAGACCGTTGTTGTCGTTAGAGAAAATCCCGTCAGCGGCAAGCCGTATGTCCTGCTCGCGCCGAGGATAAAGAAAACAGGAAAGGGAATTTAATACCATGTTTTTCGCGAAGATCATCCCGGCGGTTTTATCCGTCCTCATATTCATCCCGTCAGCCCGAGGAGAGGAGACGGCGAACGTCGAACTTGAAAAGATAGTGGTCACGCCGCTCGGCACAGAGCAGAGTTACGGCACAGTCTCCCGGAGCATGGATATTATAGATAAATACGACCTTTCGGAGGTCCATTATGATAATGTCTCAGAGCCGGTAGGCAGGCTCACTTCATCCCAATCCATAGATTACGGGTCGGAAGGCGCCCTCAAAACGATCAGGCTGCGCGGTTCCAGCGCCGAGCAGGTGCTGATCATGATAGATTCCAGGCCGATCACCGATTCGAGGACCGGCCAGGCCGAACTCCACGCTATCCCGGTCGATTCGGTCGAGAAGATCGAGGTCATCAAGGGGCCTGCCTCCGCGGTATACGGCTCAAGCGCGATAGGGGGCGTGGTCAATATAATAACAAAAAAGCCCTCTAAAAAACCCAAGACCGTCATAGAGTCGAGTTTCGGCAACAACCAGACTCTCCATGATTCGCTCTCGACATCCGCGACGATAAATAATTTCGGATATTATTTTAACTATTCATACGATTCGACGCACGGCAACAGGGATAACTCGGAATACCGCTCGCATAACTGGACGGGAAGGTTCGATTACGAGGTCGGAGAGGACAACAGGATATTTTTCAACACCGGCTATTTCCAGGATAAAGGCGGGGCGCCGGGGTCTATCTTCCTGCCGGCACTCGACGATTTCCAGCTTAATTACAAAAATTATTTCGACCTCGGCTGGAGGGCAAAATTGTTCGAGGAGAGCGAGATAAGCGTAAGAGCCTACCAGAACAACGACAAGCTCATATTCATAAATTCGACAACCCCGTTCTCCAGCGACGCCGCAAGCGGCCGCACGCAGGGGATGATCGCCCAGTATTCCCAGAAGTTCTTCGATTGTTACAAGGTGATCGCGGGCTTCGACGGGAAGATGAACCGGGTGGACGCTACTCTCGTCGGGAAACACAAGAATATCGTGCGTTCGCCGTTCGTGCAGAACGAGGTCTCTATCGGGAAGGATCTCGAGATGAATTTCGGGTTCAGGGATGACGATTATTCAAATTTCAAGGGGACGGTCTCGCCCAGCGCCGGCGCCGCGTATAAAATAGGCGAATATTCTAAGATCAGGGTCAATTACGCGAAAGGGTTCCGCGCGCCGTCATTCAACGACCTCTATTGGCCGTTCGACGGGTTCACGCAGGGCAATCCCAACCTCAGGCCCGAGAAATCCTGGTCGTGGGAAGGCGGGTTCGACCTCGGCTATAAGAGCGGCCTCCAATTGAGCGCGACATATTTCACAAATAAGCTGAAGGACCTGATAGACTGGGCGCCCGGTGACGATTTCGTCTGGAGGCCTTCCAATATCTCCTCGGCGAAGATTGACGGGGTCGAGTTCAAGACCTTGGTACCTTTGACCAAAAGCCTGAAATTCGATTTCGGGTACAGTTACCTGAACGCGATGGACGTTGACCTCGACAGGTACCTGATCTACAGGGCGAAGAACAAGTTCGACATGGGCCTGACGCTGGAATACGGCAAATGGGACGTGAGGTTTTACGGCGAGTCGCTCGGCAGGAGGTATACAGATACCGCAAACACCGCTTTCCTGAAGAAGAATTTCGTCGCATACCTCGATGCCTCCTATAAGATAAACAATAATTTGACTACTTTCGTTTCTATTGATAATATATTCAACAGGAGTTACCAGTTGGCGCTTGGTTACCCGATGCCGGGTTTCGCGATAAACGGGGGTGTAAGGGGTGAATTTTGATTACGCTGTGGAGAAGGACAACAAACTTTTAATAGCGCTGATCTTCTCCGCCGTCATCCACATATTATTATTGTGCAATTGGCCTGTCTACCGGAATTTCTTTACGGATAGGATGCGTTCCGGAGACGTCGAGGTGACGTATCTTAAGTCCAGGGAGCAGCCGGTAGTCACGCAACAGCAGGCGCCGTCGAGAAAATCGGAACCTTTGCCCGAGCCGTCGCCGCCGCAAAAACTGGTCTCCGCGGAACTTCCGAAAGCGGCCCCGGAAGCGAAGAAGAGCGAACCCAAGGTCCTGAAGGGAGAACTTCCTTCCGCGCCGCCGAAAAAAAGCCCGGCGGCAGAGCAGGCCTCCAGGATCGTCATAAAACAACCCCTCGTGCCGAAGATCGAGACGACCGCTTCTGTCGACGCGTCTGTTGAGGCGCGCGGGCTTAGCCTTATACCGCCTTCTTACTCGCAGGTCGTCAGGGACAGGATAATAGATAATATCGATACCAGGAGGACGGGAGGGGAGGGCGACGTATATGTGCGTTTTGTCATCACTTCTTCCGGGACGTTAAAAGAGATCAGCATAATCGATGAAAAATCCAGCGACGACGGGGTCCTGAGGGCGGCCGCTTTCCAGGCGGTCAAGGATTCCTCGCCTTTTCCCGTTTTCCCGGAAAACGTCCGGCTCCCGGAGGTGGTCTTCACCTGCCAGATCAGTTTTGCCCGCAAGTAACCCAATTTTTCTTGACAACATTATAACCGTCTGTTATATTGGAACTAACGAAAATCCACAAGAAAGGGATGATAACTAATGCCTATGGTAGAAGTCGGCCAAAACGAGCCTTTGGAAAAGGCCCTGAGGCGGCTTAAAAAGAAGATCGAAAGAGAAGGGATCTTAAAAGCTATAAGGGCGCGCAAACATTACGAGAAGCCAAGCGTCAAGAAGAAGAGAAAGCAGATGGAGGCGCTCAAGAATAAGAGAAAGAGATTCAGTTTTTAGGCTCTTTTAAGAGCGTGACATCATGAGAATTTTATATCTTTTCATACTGCTGTGTCTTATAGCCACAGCAGTTTTTATATTCCACCCGGCCGTCACTCCTCGGTACCAATACGAAGACTCGGTCCACAGCCATATCCTGGATAACGGGATGGCTGTCATAACCAAGAGCGCCCATAAGGTCCCTCTCGCGGCGGTCCGTCTTGTCATAAAAGCCGGCTCGGCGACCGAAGGCAAATTTTCCGGGAGCGGAATATCCCATTTCGTCGAGCATATGCTCTTCAAGGGGACAGCCGGCCTGCCGGTCGGCGAGATAGAAAGACGCATAAAATCCTTCGGCGGATATATAAACGCCCAGACCTCCCACGATACCACCGAAGTCTACCTCATCGTCAAGAGCGAATACCTCGATAAAGCGCTTTCGCTCCTGTCTGATTTCGTATTTAACGCTTCTTTCGAAGAATCGGAGTTCGTAAAGGAGAAGGACGTGATCCTGAACGAGATAAGGATGGGCCGGGACGAACCGTCAAGAAGGGCCTCATACCTGTTATGGGAGGCCGCTTATCTCGTCCATCCATACAGGTATCCGGTCATCGGATACGAGGACCTCTTCAGGCAGATAAGCAGGGAAGACCTCGTGGAATACCACAAGTCGAAATATACCCCGGACAATTGTGTCCTTTCCGTCGTCGGAGATATAGATGAAGCCGACGCCCTCCTGGCGTGCGAAAATACTTTAGGTAAGCTTCCGCGCAGGGCCGTCGCCGGACCGCTAAAGCCGGCCGAGCCCCTGCAGATGTCGGTCAGGAGGGCCGATGCGCAGATAGAAGGGCTTAAGCTCTCCTACCTCCTGATAGCTTTTCACACCACAAGCCTCGCCGATAAAGACTTGTATCCCCTGGACCTTTTGGCCGCCGCGCTGGGGCAGGGGGAAAGCTCAAGGTTATATAACATTCTCGTCAAAGAGAAGAAACTGGCATATGCGGTGTCGTCGTCTAATTATACGCCTTCCGACCCGGGGCTGTTCATAGTTTCCATGAGGCTTGAGGAGGGAAATATAGACGCCGCCTTGAAAGAGGTGCGCGCCGAAATAAAAAGGATAAAGGCGCATTCCCTGCGCGGCAGGGAGCTGGAAAAGGTCAAAAGGTCGGTCCTGACCGATTATATATACGGCAAGGAATCTATCGGGGCGCAAGCGAATGATTACGCCTCGGGTTACGCCTCTACCGGGGACTATAATTTTTCACGGAAATATATAGACGGCCTGGGCGCAGTGAAGCCGGCCGGGATCTCGAAGGCGGCGGCGAAATATTTGAATGATGAGAATATGACTGTTGTCACTCTCGTCCCGAAGAAGGGCGCGCCTGTCTTGGAACCGGAGGCGGGGACGCCGAAGAAAGAATTCGATGTCCGTAAAGTCGTGCTGCAAAACGGCGCGGTCGTGCTTTTTGACGTCGACCGTTCACTTCCTGTCGTTTCGATGAGCGTCGTTTTTAAGGGTGGCGTGAGGGCCGAAGACGAGAAGACGAACGGGATATCGCGCCTATTCTCCGACGTCCTGGTGAAAGGCACGTCGTCGCGCTCGGCCGAATGGCTCTCCGAGACGACCGAGTCGCGCGGAATACTGTTCGGGGGTTTCAGCGGCAAGAATTCATTCGGCATATCGTTGAAATGCCTTAAAGAAGATTTCGGCCTTTCCCTTGATATCGTTTCGGATATCCTGAAGAACGCGGCTTTCCCGGAAAAAGAGCTGAAGATATCGAAAGAGCAGCAACTCGCCGCTGTAAGGTCGCGGGAGGACGATATCTTCGCCGTGGCCTCAAAGGAATTGATCAAGACGATATTCATATCCCATCCCTACGGGATGCCTGACCTGGGTGAAAAGGGATCAGTCTCGGCCCTGACCAGGGCAGACCTCCTGGATTATCACAAACGTTATATAGTTCCAGGGAACATGGTCGTTTCCGTATTCGGGGACATAGACGCGGCGACGCAGAAGAGGGTAGAAGATGCATTCGGAAGCCTTAAAAAAACCGCCTTTAAAGATATAGTGACGATAAGCGAGCAGGAACAGCTGGCGCCGCGCAAGGACGTAAAAGAGATGAATAAGGAACAGGCGGTCCTTATGCTCGGCTACCCCGGCGTTGACGTCAAGAACCCGGACAGGTATGCCCTGGACGTGATAAATTCGATACTTAGCCGCGAAGGCGGAAGGCTTTATAGGGACATAAGGGAGAAGCTCGGGCTCTCGTATACGCTGGGTTCTTTCTCCGTATTCGGGCTCGACCCGGGTTACAACGCGTTTTATGTGGCGACCACCCCTAAAAATATCCCGGACGCCAGGAACATAATATTAGGCCATATCAGGTCCCTGAAGGCCGAGGGGCCGACCCAGGAGGAGATGGAGCTCGCGAAGAGCGACCTCCTTGGCGGGTATTTCCGTGGGATCGAGGTCAATTCCGACGTCGCCCTTAAGGCCGCGTTGGATGAACTTTACGGCATAGGTTACGACGACGTTTTCAAATATCCCGAAATGATAAAAGCGGTGGACGCGCAGGAAGTCATGAGGGTCGCTAAGCGGTATTTTATCGATTCCAGGCTCAATGAAGTGATGATCCTTCCCGTTGCCGGACCGGCGAAAGCCAAAAGTCAGCCGTTAAGCGGGGCCGGGGTAAGATAAGATGATCAGAAATCCTGCCGTATCCGGTCAGTTCTACCCGGGCACAAAGGCGGGCCTCAGCGAAGAGATAGAAAAATACATAATCAGGGACGCCGGAAAGATAAAGGCGATCGGCGTCGTCTCTCCCCACGCGGGATATATGTATTCGGGAGCGGTTGCCGGGGCGACATTATCGTCGGTGGAATTGGCCGGGACGTGTGTTGTGATGGGCCCTAACCATACCGGCAGAGGAAGGCCTTTCTCTATAATGACTGAAGGCGTATGGAAGCTGCCTTCCGGGGATTGCGAGATAGATGAAATTCTCGCCAAGGCCATCCTGTCGAATTCAAGGCATCTGGAAGAAGATGAGGATGCCCACAGGGACGAGCATTCGGTAGAGGTCCAGATACCGTTTTTGCAGGCCCTTAAAGAGGATGTGAAAATAGTCCCGCTTGTGCTGGCCGATGCCGGGCTTGAGGTCTACAGGGATATCGGCCGGGCCGTCGCGGTATCGATAAAAAAGAGCGGCCGTCCGGCGACTGTCATCGCGAGCTCGGACATGACCCATTACGAACCGCTCGAGGCCGCAAAAGAGAAAGACAGCAAGGCGATCGAGGCGATCATCGCCCTCGACGAAGAGGCGCTCGTCGGAGCGATAAGGAGATACCGCATCTCGATGTGCGGTTACGCCCCGGTCTGCGTCATGCTCGCGGCCGCGAAGGAGTTGGGCGCGAAGAAGGCCAAACTCATCAAATACCAGACCAGCGGGGAAGCCTCCGGAGATTATGAAGCCGTCGTAGGCTACGGCGGGATAATCGTCTATTAACCGTTGAAGAGCGTTTAAAATAGGAGTAATATAGGCCGTTATGGAATCCCAGAACAAGATGGGCAGCGCAGGACCCGGATACGAACCGAGCTTCAACATATTTTTGACCAGCCTCGGGATGCAAGCGATGATATTCCTCGGTGAGATGCCCAACCCGGTCAATAATGAGACCAAGGTAGAGCTCGAGCGGGCGAAATATATGATAGATACCATCGCGATGATAAAAGAAAAGACCCAGGGCAACCTCTCCGTCGAGGAACAGAAACTTATAGACGATATACTCTACGGGTTAAGGCTTAAATACGCGGAGAAGAGCAAGTGACGTTGACGGTCCTCATCATAATATTTTCGGCGATCGCTTTGGCGTCTATGGTGATATCCCTATATCTTTTTACGAAACTGCGCCATCTCCCTAAAGATATATCCGCCGGCGTGACCGGCGCGATGCAGGCCACTACCGGCGCGATAGGAGATATGAACAGGAGCCTCGGCGAGATAAAGACCAGGGGAGAGCGCCTCGAGGAGTTCGGGAAGGCGATAAACGAAATAGGCAGCCTGCTCAAGCCTCCGCAGATGCGCGGTATGACAGGCGAGGTGCTCCTTGAGAAGATGCTCTCGGACATGCTCCCGTCCGGAAATTACCAGATGAAATATTCGTTCCGGTCCGGCGACCAGGTCGACGCGATCATAAAATTCCGCGAGTTCATCCTTCCCATCGACTCGAAGTTCCCGCTGGACAGCTTCAGGCGGATGCTCGAATGCGAGTCCGAGGACGATAAGCGCAGGTGTTTCAGGGAATTCGTCCAGGCCGTCAAGAAGCAGGTGGACAATATAGCGAGAAAATATATCGCGCCGAACGAGAAGACCTTCGAATTCGCGCTCATGTATGTCCCGTCGGAGAGCGTATATTACGAGGCGATAGTGCGGGACAAGCAATTCGGGGAGGAGACATCACTCCTCTCGTACGCGACCAAGAACAGGGTATATATAGTCTCGCCGTCCACGCTCTACCCGTATATCTCGACGATAGTCCACGGCCTGAAGGCGTTCAAGATAGAGGAGAACGCCAAGCAGATCCTCGAGAGGATAGGCTCGCTCAGGAAGGATTTCGAGGATTTCAAGACGGTATTCGATATAGTAGGCGCGCATTTGAGCGACGCCCATAAGAAGTATATGTCCGACGCGGCGCACAAATTAGCCAAGGTCGAAGCGGACCTCTCGTCGCTCGAGCTGAGGCATAATGATGAAAAATAAGTTATCCATCCTCCTCAGGGCGTCCGTAAGCCTGGTCCTGGTCGGCGTCCTGGTCTGGGTCTTCAGGAAAGACATACCCGGCATATACGCCGTTTTGAAGAGCGTAAGCCCTTATTATTACCTGGCGGCGGTATTATTCAATATAGCCGCCGTGGTGGTGGTCTCGGAAAGGCTTCGCATAATCCTCGGCGTGCAAAAGCTTAAACTCAGCCTGGGCGAGGCGGTATATCTTAGCTTTATAGGGAACTTTTTCAACAATTTCCTTCCCACGTCGATAGGGGGGGATCTCGTCAAGGCCTATTACGCCACAAAGAAGAGCGAGAGGAAGCTCGAATCTTTTTCCGCGGTCTTCTTCGACAGGTTCTTCGGCTTCTTGTCGATCGGGCTGCTGGCTTTTCTCGGCGTCCTGCTCATGAACGGCCGTATCAAGGACCCACAGATCTTTTGGGGCTGCCTGGTCTTTTCGGTGGTCGTGCTGGTGACCTTCATCCTCTTCCTTAATAAATCTATAACTAAGGCCATATTCTCCAGGCTGCTGCATTTTCCCGCCTTCCAGAAAGATTCGAAATTGCGCAAATTATACAACGCCCTCAATGCCTATAAGGAGCATAAGTTCATCATCGCGAAAGTCGTCCTGATATCCCTGGCGGCGCAAGTCCTCTCCGTAGTATTATTATATTGTATAGTCAGGGGCATCTCCCAGGACATAGCCTTCCTTAACCTTCTTTTGGTGATGCCGCTCGTTTCGGTCGCCTCGATGATACCTTCGATAAACGGCCTGGGGGTAAGGGAAGGCGCCTTTGTCATCTTTTTGGGTGAGTTTATAAGCAAAGAGAGCGCGGCGGCGGTTTCAGTATTGTATTTAGGGATCATCCTGATAACGAGTTTTATAGGAGGAGTACTCTACCTTTTTTCAGGGAAGCTTTATAAAGTACCGATAAAGATAAAGGAGTTCGTTTGATGGACGAAAAACTTATTAAGATCCTCGCGTGCCCTAAGTGTAAGTCCGGCGTGGAATTCAGGGATGATAAGATAATTTGCAAAAATCCCGAATGTGGGTTAAAATATCCTGTGAAAGACGGGATCCCTGTGATGCTGATCGAGGAGGCCGAAAAGCAAAGATGAAGAAAATACTCGTAATACATGGTCCTAACCTTGACCTGCTCGGACAACGCGAGCCCGGAGTATACGGGAAGGTCACTCTCAAGCAGATAGACGGGGAATTACGGAAGATCGCGAAATCCGAGAAGGTCGCCCTTGAGACATTCCAGTCCAACCACGAAGGCGAGATAGTAGAGAAGATAGGGAAGGCGAAGGGTAAATTCGACTGCATACTTATAAATCCCGCCGCTTACACCCATACCTCGGTCGCGATAAGGGACGCGATCTCCGCGGTCTCGATACCTGTGGTGGAAGTCCACCTTTCGAACATCTACGCCCGGGAAGAGTTCCGGCATACCTCGCTTATATCCCCAGTCGCCGTAGGCCAGGTCAGCGGTTTCGGCCTCGACAGCTACAGGCTCGGCCTTAAAGCCGCGATAGAGATAGCCAAGAAAAAGAAATAACAAGGACCCGACTTGACCCCATATCATAAGCGCCAAAAAAAGTTGTCCGCCATTTTGCGCCGCCAGGCCATAGACTCGTTTTTTGTCAGCAAGCCGGAGAATGTCCGCTACCTGAGCGGATACGGCGGCGACGATGCCTACCTTTTGTTCGCAAAGTCCAAAAAGTACTTCATTACCGATTCGCGATACTACCTGCAGGCAAAAAAGGATGTGAAAGGTTTTAGGATAATCATCGCTAAAGTGCCGGTCTCCCAGCTCCTGGCGGAGATCTCGGCAAAGTCAAAGGCCGGGAAGACGGCTTTTGAAGCGGGACAACTGCCTTATGCGGCCTATAAACGTATAGCCGGGAAACTTGCGGAGAAGGGGATAGGATTCCTGCCGCTCGAAGGCGCGGTAGAGGGATTAAGGCAGGTGAAAGACGCGCCGGAGATAGCCCTTATCAGGGATTCGATAGCCATACTAGAGAACGCGGTCCTGTATTTCGAGTCTATCCTGAAGCCGGGACTAAGCGAGAATGACCTCGCTTCCAAGACAGAGTATTTCATCAGGGCCGCGAGCGGGGAGTGGGCCTCTTTTGAGATAATAGTCGCCTCGGGCAAGAACAGCGCGTTCCCCCACGCCAGGCCGAGCGACCGTATAATAAAGCCTAACGATATGGTTTTATTGGACTTAGGTGTGAGCTATGAAGGCTACAAATCCGACTTGACACGGGTATTCTTTTTGGGTAAAATTAATACCAAGCAGAAGAAGATTTACGGCATAGTAAAAGAGGCGCAGAGACGCTCAGTCAAGGCTATCAAGCCCGGCGCGAAGATATCTGAGATAGATGGAATTGCGCGGGGCTTTATTAACGCTAAGGGATTCGGAAGCGGATTCGGCCATGCCCTTGGCCACGGCATAGGGCTTGAGGTCCACGAGAGCCCGTCCGTCTCCAGCAGGAACCACGCAGAGATCAAACCGGGAATGGTATTCACAATAGAGCCAGCCATCTACCTGCCTGATTGGGGCGGTATACGGATAGAGGATATGGTACTGGTCACAAAGAAAGGGTGCGAGGTATTGACAGATGATATCGACAAGTGATATTAAAAACGGCTTAACGGTCAAAATAGACGGAGAAATTTTTCAAGTCATAGAGTTCCAGCACGTGAAACCCGGCAAGGGCGGAGCTTTTGTAAAAACGAAGTTGCGCAGCTTGTCTTCCGGAAATGTCCTGCCCAGGACGTTCCGTTCGGGTGATAAGCTCGAGGACGCGTTCATCGAATATAAAAAACTCCAGTTCAGCTACGTCGCCGGCGATGAGTACCACTTCATGGAAGAAAAGACCTTTGAGCAGTTCCAGATGACCTCCAAACAGCTGGGCGACGTCACCCATTACCTGAAAGAGAACATGGTGGTCAACGCATCTTTCTACGAAGGTAAGTTGATGAGCGTAGAAGCCCCCATGTTCGTCGAGCTGGCCGTAGTGGAAGCCGATCCCGGCCTCAAGGGAGATACGGCCAAGAGCGGCACAAAAGCGGTAAAACTCGAGACCGGGTATTCCATACAAGTCCCGTTATTCGTAAATACAGGCGACGTCCTAAAGATAGATACCCGCACAGGCGATTACGTCGAGAGAGCCAAATAAAAGCCCAAAGGGGGATAAGATGAACGTAAAAGAACTCAAAGAAATGATAGCCCTGATGAACGAGAACGGCCTGACCGAAATAGAGATCGAGAGGGAGGGCCAGAGGATCAGGCTGAAGAAAGGATTTTCAGGCGCGCCCGAAGTGACCCAGGAGGGAGTATTTATCCAGCCCCAGCAGGGCCCTATCCTGGCCGTGCCGCATAAAGAACCGGAGCCTGTGAAATCAAACCTCATAGAGATAAAAGCTCCTATGGTAGGGACCTTTTACAGGTCGCCCGCGCCTGACGCGCCTTCGTTCGTCGAGGAAGGCAGCATGATAGAGCCCGGGCAGGTGATATGCATCGTCGAAGCGATGAAGCTCATGAACGAGATAAAGTCGGAAGTCAAAGGCAAGGTCGTCAACATCCTCGTTGAGAACGCCCAGCCCGTCGAATTCGGCCACGTGCTCTTCCTTATCGAGCCCGCATAAAAAATGTTCTCAAAAATATTGATAGCCAACCGCGGAGAAGTCGCCCTGAGGATCATAAGGGCGTGCAAGGACATGGGGATAAAGTCCGTCGCCGTATATTCCGAGGCGGATAAAGACTCCCTCCATGTGAAATTTGCCGACGAAGCCATCTGCATAGGCGCCGCGGCGCCGGCAGGCAGTTACCTTAACATACCCAGTATAATAAGCGCCGCTGAGATATCCGATGTCGAGGCGATACATCCCGGATACGGGTTCCTGGCCGAGAACGCCCATTTCGCCGAAGTCTGCGAATCCTGCAATATTAAATTTATAGGCCCTACGCCTGAAGCCATGCGCCTCATGGGCGACAAGATGGCGGCAAAAGATACAATGAGGAAGGCCGGGCTTCCTATCATACCCGGCAGTTTGTCGATAGTGAAAGAAAAGGAAGAGGCCCTCAGGGTCGCGCATAAATTGCAGTACCCGGTCATCGTAAAGGCCGCCGCAGGCGGCGGCGGGCGCGGGATGCGTATCGCGCACAACGACGTCAGGCTCGTCAGCGTCCTGATGACCTGCCAGACCGAAGCCGAGGCCGCGTTCGGTAATCCGGCGGTATATATCGAGAAGTATGTTTCCAACCCGAGGCATGTGGAGTTCCAGATAGTCGCGGATAAATACGGCCACATCGTCCATCTGGGCGAGAGGGACTGCACGATACAGAGGCGCCACCAGAAGCTGCTCGAGGAATCCCCTTCGCCGGCGGTCGACCCCAAACTCAGGAAGAAGATGGGCGACGCCGCGGTGAAAGGCGCGAAGGCGGGGAATTACACGAATGTCGGGACGATAGAATTCCTCCTCGATGAAAACGATAATTATTATTTCATGGAGATGAATACGAGGATCCAGGTCGAGCATCCGGTCACCGAGATGGTCACCGGTATAGACCTCGTAAAGGAGCAGATAAAGATCGCGGCCGGAGAGAGGCTCTCCTACAGCCAGGATGACATCAAATTCAGCGGCCACGCTATCGAATGCCGCATAAACGCCGAGGACGCCGACAATAACTTCATGCCATGCCCGGGTAAAGTCACGTTCTTCCATGCGCCGGGCGGGCCGGGTGTCCGCGTCGATTCGCACGTCTACCAGGGATATACTATACCGCCTTTTTACGATTCGATGATAGCCAAGGTTATAACTTACGGGAAGAACAGGTCCGAGGCGATACAGGTGATGCAGAGGGCCCTCTCGGAATTCACCATCGAGCCGATCAAGACGACGATAGATTTCCACAAGCGCCTCACCGCAGATCCCGCGTTCCTTCGCGGTGAGGTCACGACCGAATTCATAGAGAAGAAGATGTCAGACAAGGAGGCAGCGCAATGAAAATATTGAACAGGTTAACGATGATGTTTTTCCTGATAGTCTTTATCACGATCGGCCTCTTCCTCATTGCCGTATCCATAAGGTCCGTGGAGAGCGAACCGATAATGAACGCGCTCGACTCGATCAATGCCTCTACGACTTTGCGGATCGGGGTGGGAGCGGTCGGTTTTCTTCTCATCGTGATATCATGGGCGAGCTACCAGTTTACGGTCGCGCGCATCCAGAGGCAGAAGAACATAGCGTTCAATAATCCCGACGGCCAGGTCTCCATCTCGCTTTCGGCGATAGAGGAGTTCATAAGGAAGATAGGTTCGTCCCTTCCAGAGGTCAAGGAGATGAAGTCGGATTGCATAGCGACCAAGAAGGGCATCGATATATCCACTAAGGTCATATTCTGGGCCGACGCGAACATCCCCGAGTCCACGGAAAAGATACAGGGCCTCGTGAAGTCGAAGATACAGGAGATGCTCGGCATAGACGAGCCGATCATAATAAAGATACACGTCACAAAGATAGCGACCCGTCCCGACGCCAAACCCGTTGCGAAGAAGGGTAAGGATAAGGACGATGTTAGCCTTCCGTTCGGCGGGTTCGATTACAGGAACGAATAAAAAAGACAAAAGGAGGAAGTACCAGATGAAAAGGTTGGGAATACTTACCGGGGGCGGGGACTGCCCGGGCTTGAACCCCGTCATCAGGGCGGTCGTGAGAAAGGCCCATCTTGAAGGATATGAAGTCTTAGGCATAAAAAGCGGCTGGAAGGGCATTATCGAGGGAGATGTAATGACCCTGGATCGCCATTCCGTATCCGGGATATTGCCGAAGGGCGGCACGATATTAGGCACCTCAAGGACCAATCCCTATAAGAAAGAGGGCGCGGTACAGAAAGTAAAAGATAATTTCAAGAAGTTCGAGCTCGACGCCCTGATAGCCGTAGGCGGCGAAGACACGCTTGGCGTCGCCAATAGGTTGGTAAAAGAGGGATTGAAAATCGTGGGCGTCCCTAAGACCATAGATAACGACCTGGGTGAGACCGATTATACTTTCGGCTTCGACACCGCGATCAACATCGTAATGGAATGCATCGACAGGCTGCACACTACGGCCGAAAGCCATAACAGGATAATAGTTGCCGAAGTCATGGGCCGCCATGCGGGCTGGATAGCGGTCTATGCCGGTATCGCCGGCGGCGCGGATATAATTTTGATCCCCGAGGTACCGATAAATATCGATGAGGTATGCGCTATAATAAAGAAGCGTCACGAAAGCGGCAAGAATTTTTCGATCGTCGTCGTCGCTGAGGGCGCGAAGTTCGGAGATGAAGAGATCCTGCAGACCGAAAAGCTGGATGAATTCGGCCACGTTAGGCTGGGCGGTATAGGCCAGCAACTGGGCGGAATGATAGAGAAGAAGACCGGCTATGAGACGAGGGTCACAGTGCTTGGCTATATCCAGCGCGGCGGCTCGCCTACGGCGTTCGACAGGGTCCTGGGCACCAGGTTCGGCATTAAGGCCGTCGAACTCGTCAAACAGGGCAAATTCGGTTATATGGTCAGCCTCCAGGGAAATAAGATAGTGGAAGTTCCCATCGAGAAAGCCGTCGGTACGCTGAAGACGGTCGATAATGACTTCTATAACGTGGCCAAAACATTCTTCGGTTGAAAATGAAAAAAAAGATAGAAGGCATACTGGAAGAAAGCATATCCGTAAAAAAAGACCTCATAACGTCGCAGGCCGGCGCTATTGAAAAAGCCGCCGACGCTGTCATCAAGTCGCTGAAGTCCGGCGGCAAGGTCATAATCTTCGGGAACGGGGGGAGCGCCGCGGACAGCCAGCATATGGCTGCTGAACTCGTAGGGAAGTTCCTGAAGGAGAGGAAAGGGGTCCCGGCGATAGCCTTGACCACCAACACCTCGATAATTACGGCGATAGCCAACGACTATTCATATGATGAGGTATTCTCGCGCCAACTCGACGCGATCGCGGGAAATAATGATGTGGCGATTGGGATATCTACGAGTGGGAACGCGAAGAACGTCATCAGGGCTGTAGAGCTTGCCAATAAAAAGGGCATGGTCACGGTCGCGCTCACGGGACGCGACGGCGGCGGGCTGGCCAAAATAGCGAAGATCCCCATAATAGTCCCTTCCGGGTCTACCCCGAGGATCCAGGAAGCCCACGTCATGGTGGTCCATATCCTCTGCCAGTTGGTCGAGGAGGCGTTGTTCTAATTTACCGGCGGGGTCCCATAATGACTGAAAAAAAGATAACCTCCTTTACGGAAGTAAAGGCTCTCGCCTCAAGGCTTCGCGCAAAAGGCAAAAGGATCGTTTTCACGAACGGGTGTTTCGACATCCTGCACGCCGGACACGTAAAATACCTCGAGAAGGCCAGGTCCCTCGGGGATGTCCTGGTACTTGGGCTCAACAGCGATCGTTCGGTTAGAAAAATAAAAGGGCCGTCGCGCCCCATAGTCCCGCAAAAAGACAGGGCCGCTGTCGTGGCTTCCCTCGGTTTTGTGGACCATGTGGTAATATTCGGCGATACCACTCCCCTGAAACTCATAAAGGCGGTAAGGCCCCACGTGCTCGTTAAGGGAGCGGACTGGAAAGTAGGAAAGATCGTCGGAGCCGACCTCGTGAAGTCCTACGGAGGGAAAGTCGTCGCTATACCGCTGGTCAATGGCAGGTCCACCACCGGGCTTATCCGCAGGATATTGAACACTGCGGATATCCGCAGTGCAAGAATATCTTAATGAAAGAGAAGCTTTACAGGATAATTGACGCGAACCTTAACAGGTCGAGGGAAGGCTTAAGGGTCTGCGAAGAGATCGCGAGATTTGTGCTCGATGACGCGCCCCTGACGAGGGAATTCAAGGGCCTGCGCCACGGCATATCAGACTGCATCAAGCTTTATCCCGCCAAGCTGCGCGGAATAATATCGGCGCGCGACCCGGAAGGCGATGTCGGCCGGGGCAAGCAGGCGATCGAGAGGAAGAGAAGCGGATGGAAGGAGATCTCGATAGCCAATATGGAACGCGTCAAGGAGTCGCTCCGCGTCCTGGAGGAATTCTCAAAGCTCATCGACGGAAAGATAGCCGATAAGTTCAAGAGGCTCAGGTTCAAGGCGTATAATACCGAGAAAAAACTCGTTTCGAGGTTTTGATATTGCGCGATTTCAGGCTTTACGTGATCATAGATAAGAAGGCGGTCAAGGGCCGCGACCTGGCCTATGCGGCGAAGGAAGCGATAGCCGGAGGCGCGGACGTGATACAATTCCGCGACAAGGAATCTGACGCCGCGGATGTAGTCGAGGCCGGGCGCGCGATACGCGAGGCTATAGGAAAAGACAGAGCGCTATTTATCGTTAATGACAGCCCGGATATCGCGTTAGCCGTCGATGCCGACGGCGTGCACCTCGGCCAGGAAGATATGCCGGTCATCGGCGCCCGCTCCATATTAGGCAGGGGCAAGATAATAGGCCTCTCGACGCATTCGCTCGAACAGGCGGGCGCGGCGCAAAACAGCGGCGCGGATTATATAGGAGTGGGGCCGGTATTTTCTACGCCTACCAAGCCCGGATATAAAGCGGTCGGGCTCGATCTGATAGAACAAGTAAATAATATGAAGGGCCTTCCTTTTGTCGCTATCGGCGGTATCGACGAGACGAATATCGACGAGGTGATAGCGGCCGGCGCATCAAGGGTTGCGGTAGTAAGGGCGGTATGCGGCGCGGAAGATATCAGGGAAGCGGCAAAAAGATTGAAGGATAAACTCACCAAAAGATGACCCAATTAGAGTCGGCAAAAAGAGGCAAGATCACGCCCGAGATGAGGCTGGTCGCGAAAGCGGAAGGCCTCGACTTGAAACTGCTCGTCAGGAAGATATCTTCGGGCAGGATCGTCATACCTTCCAATATACTCAGGAAGAAGGGAAGGGTCTGCGGGATCGGCGAAGGGTTAAAGACCAAGATAAACGCCAATATCGGGACATCCCAGGGTTCTTCGAGGATATCGGCTGAGCTGAAGAAACTGAAGGTCGCGGTCGATAACGGCGCGGATGCCGTAATGGATCTTTCGACCGCCGGTGATCTGCGCGCTATCAGGAAGGCTATACTCAGGGCTTCGCCCGTGCCTGTAGGGACCGTCCCTATTTACGAAGCGGCTGTCGACGCGGACCGCAGGAAGAGGCCTATCTATTCCATGACGGCGGATGAGATGTTCGCCGTGCTTGAGGAACAGGCGAGGGAAGGCGTGGATTTCTTTACTATCCATTGCGGCGTTACGAGGAAAGCGGTGGATTGCCTTAAGAGACAGGGCAGGGTGATAGGGGTCGTCAGCAGGGGCGGCGCCATAATGGTCGAATGGATGGCGCATAACCGCCGCGAGAATCCCTTTTATGAGGAGTTTGACAGGGTCCTGGAGATCGCGCGCAAATACGACGTCACTTTAAGCCTGGGCGACGGGATGAGGCCGGGATGCCTTGCCGATGCCAGCGACAGGGCGCAGATACAGGAGTTAATGACACTTGGCGAACTTTCCGTGAGGGCTAAACGGGCCGGCGTCCAGGTAATGATAGAAGGGCCCGGGCATGTCCCGATCAACCAGATCGAAGCAAATATTCTGCTGGAGAAAGACCTTTGCCACGGCGCGCCGTTTTATGTCTTAGGCCCGCTGGTAACGGACATAGCGCCGGGCTACGACCATATAACATCGGCGATAGGCGGAGCGCTTGCGGCCGCCCACGGCGCTGATTTCATCTGCTACGTCACGCCTTCTGAACATCTCGGCCTGCCTTCGGTCGAAGACGTGAAGACAGGCGTCATCTCCGCCCGGATAGCCGCGCACGCGGCGGATGTAGCCAAGGGGGTAAAAGGCGCGCTCGATTGGGACATCGCCATATCCGCCGCCCGCAAGAAGAGAGATTGGAAGAAGCAATTCGCCCTGGCCATCGACCCGTCGCGCGCAAAGGAATACAGGAACCGTTCCAAGCCGGCGGCGAAAGATGTCTGCACGATGTGCGGGCAATATTGTTCAATGAAAATATCGGAGGAATACCTGGGATAATGTCACTCTTGGTCGTAGGTTCAATAGCCTTGGATTCGATAAAGACCCCGTTCGGAAAGGTGGATGAGGCGCTCGGCGGTTCGGCAGTATATTTCTCCTGCGCCGCGACATTCTTTAATTCGGCGCGGCTGGTTGGAGTGGTGGGCGCCGATTTCCCGGAAAAATATATCAAACTATTGGAAAAGAGGGGCGTAGATGTCACGGGGCTCAAGATCGACGGGGGAAAAACCTTCCGGTGGAAAGGCGAATACGGGTTCGACCTCAACACGGCTCACACGATCTATACGCATCTTAACGTGTTCGCCGATTTCAAGCCGGAGATCCCCGCGGAATACCGGGACTCCGATAATGTCTTCCTGGCGAATATTGACCCTTCGTTACAACTGGATGTCCTGAAACAGGTCGACGACCCGCGCCTTATCGCCTGCGATACGATGAACTACTGGATAGAGAACAAGCCGAAGGAGCTTAAAAAACTCCTGAAGCACGTCCATATATTTTTCGCCAACGACAAGGAAGCGCGCGAGTTTTCCGGCGAACTCAACCTCCTCAAGGCCGCAAGATATATATTTTCTTGCGGGCCGAAAATTGCTATAATAAAAAAAGGCGAGCACGGCGTTCTTTGTATCTCAAAAGATTTCATCTTTTCCTATCCCGCGTATATTCTTGAAGACCCGTTTGACCCGACCGGCGCCGGCGATACCTTCGCCGGAGGGTTTATGGGTTATCTCAGTAAAGCGAAGAGGATCAACGAGACGGTGCTGCGCAAGGGATGCGCCTACGGGACCATCCTTGCCTCATTCGCGGTCGAGGATTTCAGCGTCAACAGGATATTGAAGTTGACGGAAAGGGATATACAGGGCAGGTATAAGAAATTCAAGATGCTCATGCATCTTTCCGATTAGGAAGAGGGCGAAACGAATTCGTTTAAGCGGGTGTAGTTCAGTTGGTAGAACGTCAGCTTCCCAAGCTGAATATCGTGGGTTCGAGTCCCATCACCCGCTCCATTTTTGGGATGGTGTATTATAAATGTCTTATTTTAAAGTTTTATTTATAGCTATTCTTATCCTCTCCCTGGCGGGCTGCGCGGAGACCCCGGTCATTAAGCCGCCGAAAGGAGGCCTGCCTGTCCACGCTAAAGGCGGGACTTACCACAGGGTCGTAAAGGGTGAGACGCTTTGGAGGATAGCGAAGAATAACGGCGTAGACCTCGAGACCCTTGTCGAGGCGAACGGCCTGGCGGACGCCGGGAATATAAAGGTCGGACAGGATATACTCATACCCGCTAAACCCGCACAACCCGTGTCGAATATCACGCCTATCCCCGTGTATTCAAAAGAGGATTTTATCTGGCCGGTCAAGGGCAAAGTCATCTCGTCGTTCGGACAGAAGAGAGGATCGACGCCGAATAAAGGGGTGGATATCCAGGCGCGGGAAGGTACGGTAGTCATCGCCTCCAGGAGCGGCAGGGTCATATTCAGCGATGATAAAGTAAGGGGTTTCGGGAAGACTGTCATACTGGACCATGGCGACGGCATCCAGACGGTTTATTCGCATAATTCCGAGATACTTGTCAGGATAGGTGAAGATGTCAGGCAGGCGCAACCGGTCGCTAAAGTCGGCTCCGGGGGGAGGGGCAATTCCCCGTACCTGCATTTTGAGATAAGAAAGAGGCATAAGCCTCAGAACCCATTTTATTATTTGTCGTAAGCCAGGAAGGTTTTATCTATAATGTTATTGGACCCCGCAACGGGAAATAATTTTTTCGGCAGAGACGATATACTCGCCCTGCTTAAGAAGCGCGCCGACGGCCTGCGTTTCGGTTACCGCCAGAATGTCGCCATCATAGGGCCTTCCTATTACGGGAAGACCTCGGTCATCTACCGTTTCATAAGCACCCTGCCTTTTAAGGACACGGTCCCGGTCTATATCGAGGTAAAAAACCAGGGGTTTCCCGCCTTCGCCGAAAAGTTCATCGCCGCCTTGCTTTTCAGGTATCTCGATTTCGCGGAGTTTAAGGCGGCCGGCACCGGCGGGCTCGTCTCTCTCGCCGCGGACAGGATGCCGAAGACCGCGAAGGCCGTGAAGGCGATCGAAACGCTTATAAAAGGGGGCAAGAACCTGAAGGCCTACCGCGCCCTGTTCGAACTTCCCGCTACGGCATATTCCGAGACCGGCCTGCGGCCGATAATTATACTGGATGAATTCCACCGGATCGCGGACCTCGGCATAGAAGACGCGTTTGCCGAGCTCGGAAAATTCATCATGCTGCAGAAAGACACGATGTATATCGTATTATCTTCCCAGATAAACCAGGCCAAAAATATCCTCGCGGAAAAGCTCTCCCTGTTATTCGGTAATTTCGAAATATACGAACTCGGGACCTTTGATGTCCGGACGGCCTCGCAGTTTATCAGGGCGCGCCTTGTTTCCGGCCCGCTGCCGGATGAGCTCGTGAATTTCCTGGTGGCGTTCAGCGACGGCCACCCGTTCTACCTCGATTCTATCCTGTTGAGCCTGCGGGGCCGGGGCGGTAATATTACCGCGGTAAAAGACACCGATACGCTTACGGCGATGTTCATCGAGATACTCTTTGATTCGAAAGGGATATTAAACCAGCATTTTTCGGGCGTGATGACCCGGCTCGACGGCATAGACAGGCATTCCGCGGCGGTCCTGCTGGCCATCTCCAACGGCGCGAAGAAAGTCCAGGCGATATCGGAGGCCTCCCGCGTCAAGACCGCAGAGCTCTCAGCCCTGCTTGAGAAATTGATAGACGCGGGGTGGGTATCCAGGCAAGGGAAGTTTTACCTGATACGCGATAAAGTATTCGAATTGTGGCTCAGGAACGTCTACCAGATAAAGGAATACCTGCTCGACCCGTCTTACGAGCCCAAGATATCGATGTTCAGCGCCGAGGTAAAAGGGTTCATAGAGAATTTCGTGGAATCTTCAGCCAGGGATATCGACGACCTTGTCGCGGGGCTTTTCACCTCGTTCAACGGCGAATTTATGGAATTAGGAGGGAAGAGTTTCAGGTTGCCGCATTTCGGCAATACAGAGGCCCGGGCATCAAAAATAGACGGCATTTCGTATTTGAGCCTTTTTGCGGAAGGCTGTACATGGGAACTGATAGTCGGCCGGCGCCCGGTCAGGGACAGCGATGTCATGGATTATCTCAGCCAATGCAAGGGCAGGAAAAGCGCGGTCAAGCGGAAGATCGTCATCGCCCTGGCAGGTATGGGCGCGAACGCCAAACTTCTCGCAAAAGAAGCGAAATGCTGGATATGGGACCTGAAGGACCTGAATACCCTGCTCGACATGACCGGAAGGCAGAGGCTGGTCCTGCCGCAATGGGACGCTGAAGGGATAGCGGAATCGCAGAAAGATCATCTTGCAAGCACGGAGAGCGCTTAATTGATATGAAGATACTGGTCTTGTCCGACACGCACGTACCCAGGATGGCTAAAGATATCCCCAAGGCTGTCTATGAAGAGATAAAGAAGGCAGACCTGATACTGCACGCCGGAGATTTCGTGGAGATGAGTTTACTGGAGAAATTGAGGAAGCTCAAAAAGACGGTCGCCGTATACGGGAACATGGATTCGAAGGAGTTGAGTTCCGCCCTGAAAGCGAAAGAGATCGTGGAAGCCGGCAAATTCAGGATAGGCCTTATCCACGGCTGGGGCACTCCGGACGGGTTGACCGACCGCATATTGGAAGAGTTCAAGGGCGATAAAGTAGATTGCATTGTCTTCGGCCATTCCCACCGGCCGATGAGCGAAACGATAAAAAAGGTGTTGTTCTTGAACCCCGGCAGCCCGACCGATAAGATATTCGCCCCGTACAATTCCTACGGGATAATTGACGTAAACAGCAAGATAACCGCTAAGATAGTGAAACTTTGACGGAGGATTAATGGACAGGCTTTGGGCGCCGTGGAGGACCAAATACATCACTAAGGCGAACACGATGAAGGGCTGTATCTTCTGTTCCAAGCCCAAGACGGGAAAAGACAGGAAGAATTATATAGTAGCGCGTACCCGCCACAGCTTTTCCATCCTTAATCTCTATCCATACAACAACGGCCATATGATGATCGTCCCTTTCAGGCACGTTGACAGCCTCACTAAACTTAACAAGGAAGAGACGGCGGACCTCATAGGCCTCCTTAACGCGACACAGGAACTCCTTTCGAAGACGATGGGTCCCGACGGTTTCAATATCGGCATCAATGTCGGGAGGGCGGCCGGCGCCGGCATAAAAGATCACGTCCATATCCATATAGTCCCGCGGTGGTTCGGGGACTCCAATTTCATGACGGTTTCGGCTTCGACGAAAGTCATATCCGAATCTCTCGGCGCCTTGTATGACAGGCTGATAAAATGCTCACGCGTAAAGAAATAGAAGAGATAGAATCGAAGACGCTCGCCCCTTACGCGATGAAGGCGAAGGATTCGAGGGGCAGGGAGCATAAGGAAGAGGAGCATCCTTATAGGACCTGCTACCAACGCGACAGGGACAGGGTGATACATTCGACCGCTTTCCGCCGCCTGGAATACAAGACGCAGGTCTTCGTAAACCACGAGGGCGATTATTACCGTACGAGGCTGACGCACACCCTCGAGGCCGCGCAGATAGCGGTCTCGATAGCGCGCACCCTCGGCCTGAACCCCGACCTGACCGAGGCGATCGCCCTGGCTCACGATATCGGCCACCCGCCTTTCGGGCATTCCGGGGAGCAGGAACTGCATGAATTGATGAAAGGCCACGGGGGATTCGACCACAACATACAGGGACTTCGCGTCGTGGACCTCCTCGAAGAAAGATACCCGGATTTTAAAGGCCTTAACCTTACATGGGAAGTCAGGGAAGGGGTAAACAAGCATTCCACCCCGTATGACAGATCCGGCGGCCTTCCCCAACTCGAACCCGAGAAATCGCCTACGCTTGAAGCCCAGATAGTCGACCTGGCCGATGAGATAGCCTACGACAACCACGACATAGACGACGGATTGACCTCGGGCCTGATAAAGGAAGAAGAGATCCGCGATATACCTTTATGGAAGAAGATCTGCGAGGAGATCTCCAGGGCCCACCCGTCGATGAGCAACAGCATAAGGAAATACCAGATGGTTAGGTCGCTTATAAACACGGAAGTCACCGACCTCGTAAATGAATCCGGAAAAAGGATCGAGGATTTAGGGATCGCCTCCGCCGAATCGGCAAGGTCGAGGCCGGAGAGGACTATCGCTTTTTCCAAAGGATTGCTTGAAGAGAGGAAACCCCTCAAGAAATTCTTATATGATAATCTTTATATGCACAAGAGGGTAGTGAGGACGGCGGATAAATCGCGGCGCTTTATCCGGGAGCTGTTCAATTATTATATCTCGAACCCCGAACAGCTGCCCGCGGCCGCCGGCCGGGAGGCCGAGGACAGGTACAGGGTGGTCTGCGATTATATCGCGGGGATGACCGACAGGTACGCGCTTGACGAGTACATAAAACTATTTAACCCATATGAGAGGATGCAATGAGGCACCGTCTTTTATACCTGATCATATTAGTGGCCATACTTTTCGTGGTCTTCTATTCGCCGCTTACCTCATACCTGCTCAAGGATTTCATAACCTTTAAGCTCGAAAAGGCCCTCGAGATGAATGTCGTCTTCGGGTCGGTGCGCGTGAAGATGCCGGCCCAGCTTACGGTATCCGACATAAAAGCGATGGACAAGGACGGCCTGGCGTTCACCGCGGAGAGGGCGTACCTGCGCCTCGACCCCGCGAAGTTCTTTAAGGCGCAATTCGTCCTCAGCTGCGATTTCCAGAATGTCGTCCTGAAGTCGGCCCTTAAGGACTCCCTCAACAAGCTCCTAAAGCCTTTCGGGGTATCCGCGCAGAATAACTATAAATTCGACGGCATAACCGGTGTCATAACGGTCAGCAAGAAATCGATCTCCATCACGGACCTGAAAGGGACCGGCCAGGATTTCAGATTTTCGGGCAATTTCGCCAGGTTCCAGGACAATAAGGTGGATTATGACCTCGACTTCGACATAAATAGCAGGTTTGTCGCGGCGGACCAGGAACCGGCGAAGACATTCTTCCTGACCGGGGCCAAGGACGGCTGGTATTCCATAAAGTTATCTTTCAAAAAAGGGAATCCCGTTTTTTTCTCGACGGGAGGGGTAATACTGGAGACCCATCCGGTAATTAAATAATTGTTTGCTTTCAAATGCCCGTTATGATAAAATTAGTCTTCCTCGGAGTGATATAGATGCCGCCTTTAAATACCCAAAAACAACAGCAAGAGCTGTTTGACGAGTTTGTAGTAGTAAAGAAGACGAGGGGAAGGTTTTTCGGCGTATTGAACAAGTTCGATAAGCAGATCTTCCCGCAGTATCGTCTGGCTTTGTCTATTCGCTATGAGACGCTGTTCATAATCCTGATCGGCGTCGCTCTTGTGGCGGCTATCATCTTTTCTCTGGGGGTGGAAAGAGGGAGGAACTTGAACAGCGCGGACGTGGAAGCCCCGGCCCCGGTCGAACCGGTTGTCGAGGCGCCGTCTGTAAAGCCGGCGCCGCTGCCGGTCGCCGAAGCGCCAAAGACGTTTCCGAAGGCGCCGGAGCCCGTTAAAACGGTTGCCGTCAAACCGGTTGTAAGCGCCGCGGCACCGGCCGCGGATAAGCCTTTTACGGTACAGGTAGCTTCGTACAAGGTCCGTGGCGCGGCGGAGAAAGAACTCTCGCGGGTTAAGGCCATGGGCTATTCCGCAGATATAATAAAAAAGGGCGATTATTTCATTTTGTGCGTCGGTTCATTCGCCACGAAAGATGCGGCGAAACAGACGCTTGCAGCGATGGGAAAGAAGTATAAAGGGTGCCTGGTAAGAAAACGCTAAAATGCAAGGAGAGTGATTGATGTCGATCCATCCAAGTCTGCGTCCTTCCAAAGGGAAGGGCCATAGGTCGGTTTTTAAGAGGTTCGAACGTATAAAAATGCTGTCGGAAAAAGACAAGTGGAAGGAAGATCAGTCCGTATTCGGCCTTCCTAAGGTCAAGTCCGTGAAGATCAAGGTCAAGAAAGAGAAGGTCGAGAAAGTCGCGGCTGAAGGTGCCGTAGCGGCTCCAGGGGCGGCGGGAACGGCTCCGGCCGCAGGCGCGGCCACTGCCGGCGCGAAACCGGCCGCGGGCGCGAAACCGGCGGCAGCGGCTCCGGGCAAGAAGGACCAGGCAAAATCGAAGGAAGGGAAGTGAAACTTTCTTTTTGTGCAAGGTTTTTTCTCTGCGCTGTAGCCTGCCTTGTTTTTCCTTTTAACCTTTCATACGCGTCGAAAGGATCGCTCGAGGGCGGGCCCTTTACCGGGACCGTCTCCGGTGACCGGGTGAATGTAAGGGCCGCCGACAGCATCTCTTCCGAAGTTGTCTGCCAGTTGAAAAAAGGGGAAGAGATAAACGTGCTGGGGCTTAAGGGCAAATGGTATAAGATAGAGCTCCCGAAGAAGGCGCTCGTCTATGTCACTAAGTCCAAGGTCTCAAAGAAAGACGGCCAGACGGTGATCTCGGAAGACAAGATCAACGTCAGGGCCGCGGGCACCGTCTCCTCATCCATCGTCGGCCGCCTTAATAAAGGCACGGCGGTCAAGATACGCAAGGAATACCTTGACTGGTATGAGATAGAGGCCCCAAAGGGTTCATGCGGGTGGGTATCCTCTGATTACGTCAATAGTGACGGAAGCTCCGAAGTCCCGAAGCCCGCCGGCCTGCCTGAAAAATTAGCCCAGCTTGACGCGTCATACGCGGCGGAGCTTAAGAAGCCCTTACGCGAGATAGAGCTCAAGTGGATCCTCGAGAGATACCAGAAATTCGCCGCCGAATACAAAGACACTCCCGAGGAGAAAGAAGCGCTGCTTAAGGCGGAAGAGATAAAATTAAAGATGGCCGAGATAGGGCATCTAAAGGCGAAAGAGGATTACGACGCCAAAATAAAGAATATCTCCTCGCCGCGGCCCGGAGAGGCGCCAATGGTCTCGGGGCTGGTCAATAATGTGGGCAAGGTCCACGGGCGCTTAAGCCATTTTAAGATCGTCAAAGACGGCAAGTCCCTGGGCTATCTCTCGAGTTCGAAAGTAGACCTTAACCGCTATATCAACCTGCCGGTGAACGTCTGGGGCGTAAGGAAGGACGTGAACGGGACGGCGCTCTACGAGGCTGACGCGGTACAAATAATCGAGTAGAGATGGAATACGTAAAATTCGAAGATTTCAAAAAACTCAACATCAGGATAGCCAAGGTCCTGAAGGTAGAAGACCATCCTAACGCCGACAAACTGTATCTCATCACCGTATCGACCGGCGAGGCGGAAAAGACGGTAGTCGCGGGCATAAAGCCTTTTTATAAAAAAGAAGAACTCGAGGGGAAGTCGGTAGTCATGATAGACAACCTCGAACCGGCCACTATACGGGGAGCTGTCTCGAACGGCATGATCCTCGCCACGAAGGACGGGGAATCGCTTGCCGTATTGATCCCCGAAAAACCCGTAAAAATAGGCAGCCCCGTTTCCTGATGGATAGATTTTTAGCAAATTTTACCGTAACCGTCCTGGATTTTATCGTAATAATCCCGATATTCCTGTTCGCCATGATGATCCATGAGATCGCCCACGGATGGGTAGCTTATAAGTTAGGCGACCCGACGGCGAAATTTTCCGGAAGATTGACCCTAAATCCCGTTTCTCATATCGACCCTATCGGCACCATATTGTTGCCTATCACCCTGATGATCATGGGATCGCCGGTCGTCTTCGGGTGGGCCAAGCCCGTCCCGATAAATTTCCTGGGTCTCCGCAATCCAAAGAAGGATATCGCGTGGGTCGGCGCAGCCGGCCCTTTAGCCAATGTCATGTTAGCCTTTGCGCTTGTGGCGGCTTACCGGCTGTTCCCTTTTTTGCATGAGCCGCTGTTAAAAGGCCTTATGTTTTACGCGATAAGCATAAACCTGATCCTGGCGGCGTTCAACCTTATACCGATCCCGCCTCTTGACGGTTCGAGGATCTTATTCAGCTTCCTGCCGCCAAGGATGGCGATGAGCTATATGAGCATAGAGCCGTACGGATTTATGATACTCTTTGTAATGCTGTGGATGGGTTTTTTAAATTGGTTCGTTAATCCTATTTTGTTTGCGCTCTCAAGGATCATAGGGTTTTAAATCTTAAAAAGGAAGGAGGTGCGTAATAACAATGGCAGACGAATTGACCGGAGTGGTAAAGTGGTTCTCTAACCAGAAGGGCTACGGTTTCATAACTCCGGATAACGGGGGTAAGGATGTCTTTGTCCACCATTCTGCGATAATCGGCGAAGGTTATAAGACTTTGGCCGAAGGGCAGAAGGTGAAATTCGAGATAGCGAACACCGAAAAAGGCGATCAGGCGTCCAACGTAACGAAGATCTAACTAAGCGGCTCCGTAATCATCAATCATAAGGTGATATCATGGCTTCAGTACCGGTCCGCCTTGGCGAGCGCAGCTATATTATCGCCATCGAAAAGACTCTTGGAAGGCTGTCGCGGGAATTAAGAAGGCTTGATCCCGGGACAGACGCGGCAGTCATCACGAATGCGAAGGTCAAGTCCCTTTTCGGCAAGAAGCTCGGGAGTTCCCTTAAGGGGTCCGGCCTCAGGGTGAAATTCCTGGTTGTCCCCGATTCGGAAAAGGCCAAGTCGCTCAAAGAGGCGATGAGGCTTTTGGCGTCGCTTTCCAGGATGGACGGCAAGGGCAAGAGGCTGTGCGCCGTCGCGCTGGGAGGCGGGGTGGTGGGGGACCTCGGAGGTTTCGCGGCATCCGCGTATAAACGGGGGATACCGTATATCCAGGTCCCGACGACATTGCTTGCCCAGGTAGACTCATCGATCGGCGGAAAAGTAGCGGTGGACCTGCCCGAGGGCAAGAACCTGGTAGGCTCATTCCATCAACCCAAACTCGTCTACAGCAATATATCTTTCCTCAGGGGCCTTTCGGGCCGCGATTTCGCCTCAGGCATGGCCGAGGTCATCAAATACGCCGTAATAAAAGACAGGGCGCTCTTCGGTTATCTCGAACGCAACAGGAGGAAGATACTCAGGCGGGACGCCGGCACGCTCCTGGAGATAGTAAAGAGGTGCGCGAAGATAAAAGCAGTCATAGTATCGAAGGACGAAAAGGAAAAGAAGTCGATAAGGACAATTTTGAATTACGGCCATACGATAGGGCATGCCGTCGAGGCGGCGCACGGATATTCCGGCGCCTATTCGCACGGCGAGGCGGTAGGGTTGGGAATGATAGCCGCCGCGCGCATGTCGCAGAGATTGGGGATATTCCCGGCTGCGGGTGTCTCAAGGATAGAAAAGCTGATCGGCAGTTTCGGCCTCCCGGTAAACCTGAAGAAGACCGACACGGCAAAGATCATGTGTTCCCTGTCGCGCGATAAGAAATTCATCCGGGGGGTGAACAGGTTTGTCCTCCCGGTAAAAATAGGCAGGGTCGTAGTCAGGGAAGCGATCCCCGAACCGTTAATACGCGAAGAGATAAAAAAATTATACCGTTGAAACCCCTCCATGGCAGATAAATCAAGGTCATCCGAACTTAAAAAATTTGAACGGCGGATAAAGTATGCGTTCAGGAATAAGCGGCTCCTGGCGCAGGCGCTTGTCCACCGTTCATACGCTTATGAGCATGCCGGAGGGAAGGGGTCCGATAACGAGAGGCTCGAGTTCCTCGGTGACGCGGTCCTCGGGTTGGTGATAAGCGGCACTATCTTCAAGCGGTTCCCGGATTTCCTCGAGGGAGAGATGACCCGGATACGGTCGGCGCTCGTAAGCCGCCCGACCCTGGAAGGCCTGGCCAGGAAGCTCGGGCTCGGAGAGATGATCCTGCTCGGAAAAGGAGAAGCGGCGAGCGGCGGCGCCGAACAGTCGAGGAACCTTGTGGGCGCGTATGAGGCCGTGATAGGGTCCATCTATATCGACGGGGGCTTCAAAAAAGCCGGAAAATTCATCGAGGGCCAATTTAAGGCGGAATTGAAGAGGATCTCGGAAGGCGGCACCACTAAAGATTATAAATCGGTCCTCCAGGAATATACTTCGAAAGCCTACAAGGCCACCCCGAAATATACGGTAGTATCCGAAGAAGGGCCGGAGCACAGGAAACATTTCGAGGTCGCGGTCCTCTTCGGCGGGATGGCGCGCGGGAGGGGAGAAGGGAAGAACAAAAAATCGGCGGAACAGGACGCCGCCTATAAAGCGCTTTTTAACGAGGGCTTGCTTGACAAAATGGCTGAGGAGAAGTAAAATCACATAACATGCAGATCAGACCGATACAATCCAGGGACCAGAAGCAGGTAAAGGAGTTGATCAGCGGCATACTCTCCAAAGAGTTCGAGTATGGGCATAACGCTTATCCTTACGGCGACCTCGATTCGATAGGCAAGGTCTACGGCGGAAAGAGGGAGCAATTTTTCGTGATAGAGGATAACGGCGAGATAGCCGGGACCGTCGGGATCAAGGAGGAGTCGAAAAATACCGCCATCATAAGGCGGCTCTTTGTCAGCCCTTCATTCAGGAAGAAAGGATTCGGAGGCCTGCTCATAGACAGGGCCCTGGATTTTTGCAAAGAAAAAGGTTATCGCGAAGCGGTCTTCCACGCCGCGACAACTATGAAGAGCGCGATCAAATTGTGCGGGAGCAGGGGTTTCAAGGAGGACCAGAAGCTCGTCTCCGGCGGCATCGACATAATAAAATTTGTAGTCACTTTCTGAGGCCAAATTGTTCTGGAAAAAATCGGATAAAACGGATAAGAGCGTAAAGAACCTCTCGGAAAAAGATATCCAGAGGCAGCTTTACGGGGATTACCTCGGCAAGGTGGAGGTGATGGATTCCTCTTTTATCGTAAAGGAAAATGAAGAGGCGCCGATACAGGAAAAACCCGACGCGAAAATGAAGAAGGAGCTTAATTCCGAACTGGAAGAATTAAAAGGCGAGTTCAAACGGCTTCAGGGCGAGGTCAACAGGCTTAAGAAAGACAAGGAATCGCTCGAGCGCCCGGAGATATGGTTCAAGCCGCCTTTCCTTAAGACCAGGCAGCTGGTGGTGATCGGGTCCATCGTGGTCCTTATCTTAGCGGCTTACGGATCATTCTTCGCCGTAAAATTGTTCATATCGAAGGTCAGCCATAAAGAGCCTGTCCTTTCCGAAACCGCGGTCTCTAAAAAAGAGACCGTTCCTTCCAAAAATACAGCCGTAAAAAAATCCGTTAAAAAGGTAAAAGGTAAGAAGCCTTAACCCGGAGTAAGGGTCAATCCAATTTCAGGACGAAACCCTGGCCTGTCACCTCATCCAGCATCTCGACGCTGCTATTATGGATCTTTACTATCCTGGCTCCTTTTATTGAGGCGCCCTCCTCGAGGATCCTGTTCTCTATTATGGCGGCCGGTTTACCCGCGCCATAGACTATCCCGCTGAGGGTCAGGCGGGGATTTGACAGTTTTGTTATGAAACTGCCGAGGGGGGTAACTTCCTGTTTTGAGGGAGCGGGAGAGGGGACCGTAGAGTATCCTTCGGCGGCCGGTCTGCTGTTTGTTTCATGGGAAGACGAAAGAGATGCGATAACGTTGTTCGCTTCGGTTGTCGGGTTCTGCGACCCGCCCTGCGGGAGCGTCAAAAATGCGACAAGGCCGACGATCACGATCGCCGCCGCGGCCATCAGCATTGTCCTCGAAAGGTTAAAACCGCCGCTGTCAGAGACCCCGGCTGCCTCCTCGATCTTTTCTTCCCGGATTTTGGCCGTAGTTCCGGCGGCAAGCGGCGGGGTATTACCGTCCGCAGACGCCTTTTTTAAGGCTTCCAGTATTATGCTCATATTTTTACATACCCCTCGATCTCTTCAACGGAACGCTTTATCATGTCCAGAGTCATTGTTTTTGTCTCCATGGAGAATCCCAGAAGTAATACCCTGTCGCAGATGAGGTTTATCAATCTCGGCACGCCTGAGGAGTATTCATAGATCTCTCCCAGGGCATCCGGCTCGAATGTTATGTTCCCGTCGGCGCCCGCGACCCGCAGGCGGTGGTAAATATAATCGCCCAATTCGGTCCTGTCCAGGGGAAGGATATGATACCTTACCGCGATCCTCTGCCTGAGCTGTTCCAACTCGGGGGAATCAAGCTTTTCCTTCAGCTGCGGTTGGCCGACGAGGACTATCTGGATCAGTTTTTCCTTGTCGGTCTCAAGGTTGGAAAGCAGCCTTATCTGTTCCAACTGGGCCGCCTTGAGGTTTTGCGCCTCATCGATGATAAGGACCACATTAGAGCCGGCTTTAAGTTCCGCGATCAGGAACTTGTTGAGCTCGGTAAGGAGGCTTATCTTGGTCTTTGGCTTTGGCGCGAGGCCCAGGTCGGTGACTATGGCCAGTAAGAGCTGCATCTCCGGAAGGTTTGAGTTAAGGATAAAGGCGGTCTTCGTATTTTTGTCGAGCTGGCCCAAGAGGGCGCGGCAAAGGGTGGTCTTGCCTGTGCCGATCTCGCCGGTTATCTCAAGGAATCCCTTTCTTTCTTTTATGCCGTAGATGAGATGGTCGAAGGCTTCACGGTGCTTCTTGCTGAAAAAAAGGAAATTAGGGTCGGCGGTTACGTTGAAAGGTCTTTCTTTTAGGCCAAAAAAACTTTCATACACGCGGAGGACCTCCAAAAAACCCGAAAAAACGGATTTCGTGATTTTCATTCTATCATCATAATATATGCTTGTCAAAGCAAAAATCCTGTTGTAATGCGCGGTATTGGGGGTATAATATCTTTGTGAGGGGATGAAAATGGGCTGGGGCGGAATCGATACAAGAAGGGGCGCGCGCGTCGTCTTCGAATGCGTCGTCATCGTCAAGAAAAAAGAGACCAGCCTTGTCTTCAGGACCCAGACCGAGAACATCTCTACCGGCGGGATCTGTGTCATACTCGAGAAAGGGTTATTGAGGAATACCCCGGTTGACGTAGAAATTTTCCTTGCCGATGACCCGGTCCCGTTAGCATGCGGCGGCAAAGTCGCATGGGTCATGCGGCGCAACGAATACGCAAAGAAGAAACCCGCGCAGTTTGATACGGGAATAGAATTTACCGATATCACGGACGAGGATAAAGGCCGTATAAAGCGGATCATCGAGGAGTTGCTGGAATATTAACTTGACTTTTGTTTTTGAGGGGTAGATAATGATTACAACTGAAAAAGGAGGACGAGAACTGATCTTTAAAAAAAGATAGGGGGGTGAGGGGGATGAGTGAGAAACGGAAATTTATGCGTTTTGATGTGGCCGTTGAAGTGGAGTATATGGTTCCCGGAAATGGCGCCCCGATAGAAGGCATCTCCGTTACGCGCAACCTGAGCCGCGAAGGGATGCAGATCACCGTAAACAGCAAACTCGTTCCGGGCACCGAGTTAGAGATCAAGTTGAGGATCCCCGAGGATATGGCTCCTGTGTACGCGAAAGGAGACCTTGTCTGGGTGGAGAAATCAGAGATCAAGACCGAATCCTCCGCCGGGGTGAAGTTCTCCCAGATGTCGCCTTTTGACAGGAACCGCATACTGGACCACGTTTATAAAGAGTGGGTGGAAGAACAGATCGGCCAGAACGCAGCACAACCGCGGAACAAGTAAAATATAAACTTATGTCAAGGCCAAAGTCCGAAAGAAGAAAACATCCGCGTGTCGATGAGAAAGTGCCTCTAAAGATAAAAGATGAAGGCTTCGACACGATAAGCGTAACAAAAAATATCAGCTGTTCAGGCGTTTTTTGCCAGGTTGACGGTTATTTCCCGCTTTTATCAAAAGTCAAGATCGTGCTCCTGCTCCCTTCCGAAGAAAAATCAAAGGCGCATCCCATACATATAGAGGGCGTTGTCGTCCGTTCGGAACCGGTAAAATCCCCGTCGAATCCCAATTGCAGGAACATAGGCGTCTTCTTCAGCAGGATCAAGAAACAGGATATGGTTAAGATAACCGGCTATATCAATTCCATCCTGGCCAAGAGGATGGTAATAATAAATTAAAACTTTGTTGTACGGAATCCTGCGCCCGATCGGGTGGTTGATCTGCAGGATTTTTTTCTGCCTGAAAGTCAAGGGCGTAGAGAATATCCCCGCCGAAGGCAAAGTCATAATAGCCGCCAATCACTCCAGCTACCTGGATCCCGTCGCGATCGCAGCCGTTGTCCCCAGGCAGATAAAATGGATAGTCCGGAAAGACGTCTATGATGTTTGGTGGCTGAGGCCTTTGTTCGCTTCGACAGGCATGATAAGGGAGAACGGTTCGGTCGGGAAGGCCATAGACCTGCTCGGGAAAGGCGGGGCTTTAGGAGTATTCCCGGAGGGATCCAGGAGTTACGACGGAAGGCTCGGCGCGGGCAGGAGAGGCGCGGCCATTATGGCGTTAAGATCGGGCGCGCCGGTCGTACCGTGCGCGGTCAAGGGCGCTTTCAAGGCCTATCCGCGCAATTCCGTATTGCCGAAGCCCTGTCCCGTAGAAATAATAATAGGAAAAGCTATCGAACCGGGAAGGATGGATGAGCCGGACGATCGGACGGTCGATTCTTTACTGGCAGGGATAATGAAGGCGATCCAGTCGCTGATGGAGCAATAGTAGTATTGACTTTACCTGCGGCCGTGATATAATTGTATCGGAAAAGATATCTACCCTATCCGTGTTAGGGTTGGCGCAATGATCAGCAAAGTCGTATAAGGGGTTTGGAGTTCGGATACCTTTCGGGGTATTCGACAGAACCCCACCTTGAATAAAGGGTCAAGCAGCCAAACCTCACGGTAGGGTTGAGGACTTATTCACGGCCTAGGGTAAACCTAGGCCTTTTTTACGAATAGAAGGAGTTTATTAAATGAGGATAACTAAGGAGAAGGTCTACTTTCATGTGCCTTACAGGATACTCTTAAGCAGCCTCGACTGGATAGCGCAGATCGGGGTGAATTGCGAGATATACGCCAACGGAGAGGCACTGGACAATTATACCGATGATGAGATAGATAAAATAAACGGCGTCTTTGAAAGCCGCGGGATAAAAAAAATAGTGCACGGGCCGTTCCTGGACCTTAATCCGGGAAGCACGGATCCCAAGATAAGGGACCTGACCTACGGGCGTTTTATATCGGCGCTTGATTTTTGCGAGAAACTGAGGGCCAACCACATCGTATTGCATACAGGGCTCGACCCCATCTTTTACAAAGGCGCCTCGCGCATTTTTCTCGACCTCAGCATCCCGGTCTGGAAGGAGGCGATGAAAGCCGCCGAATCAAGGAAGATAGTCATCGCCATAGAAAATTCCGTAGACCCGGATCCCGAAGTGGTTGTGGGGCTGCTGAAGGGGATCAACTCCCCGTCTGTGGAGGCGTGTTTTGACGCCGGCCATTATTACGCGTTCGGCAAGATGTCCCCGTTCGACGCCTTGAAATGGTACCCGGACGGGTCGATAGGCGAATTGCATCTTTCCGACAACAAGGGTGATTTCGATACCCATCTGCCGCTTGGGGACGGTGACCTGGATTTCAAGAGGCTGCTGATCGAAGCCTGGAAGAAAGGCAGGGAGCCGATCATAACTTCCGAGCCCCATTGCAAAGAACATATCGAAAGAAACCTCAAATACCTGCTCTCGCTGGGCCTTTAGAAGAGAGGCTTGGCCTTTTGAAGAGCGGTATGTTATAATAAAAAACGGAGGGATGAAGATGGCTAAAAAAGAGATCAAAGGTGATGTCGCGCTCTTCCCGCTGCCGGTCGTCCTTGTTACCTGCGTCGGAAAGAACGGCAAGCCGAATATCATAACTTTGGCGTGGGCCGGCGTCGTCTGCTCGGAACCGCCGATGGTCTCCATCTCCATAAGGCCGCACCGCCACTCCCACCCGCTGATAAAAGAAACGGGGGAATTTACGGTGAATATCCCAACTTCCGATATAATGAAAGAGACCGATATCTGCGGGATGGTCTCCGGGCGGGACACGGATAAGTTCGCCCTGACGAAGCTTACCCCGGAACCGGCCACGCACGTCAAGTCCCCTCTCATAAAAGAATGCCCTGTAAACCTCGAATGCAAAGTGAAGAACGCGATGCTGCTCGGGACGCACGAGATGTTCCTGGCCGAGGTCGTCGCCGTCCACATAGACGAGTCGGTGATGACGGAGACGGGCAGGATCGATTACGCCAGGGCGAAACCTTTCTCGTATAATTGGGGCGAATACTGGAGCGTTAAAGAGAAGATAGGACACTACGGATGCTCGAAAAAATAATCTTCCGCATCGATAGGATATCCGAGAAGATCAGCGCGGTCTTTGATTATTTCGGCGCGCGGATAAAAAATCTCTTCTTCGGCCATTTCGGGATAAGGCTTACGTACAGGCGCGAGTCGGTAGTCACGCTCATGGTCCTGGCGGCTGTCGTTATCTTTTTTTCTTCCCGGGGCTGGCTTATCTGGATAGGGATATCGGCGATGATGGCCGGCATGTTCCTCTGGCTCATAATCATCTTCTCCTGGACCCTCGACCCGCTGATAGATTACAAGATACGCATCCATAAGATAAAAAGATGGGGGGAGAGGCTGCTTAAATACCTGAGCGGTGAATTCAAGGACCTGGAGAACAGGCACCATATGGAGGCTTACGCCTGGGGCAAGCTCGCTTACTTCGAGGAGCTAAAGAACGAGGTTGCCAATTTCTCGAAGGTCAGCCTGCTCCAGAATTTCCTGGGCAGGTTCTTTTCGACCTTCATGTTCCTGATACTAGGCTACGCCTTCATATACTACGGCCTGCATAAGATCGTAGGTTCAAGCTTCGTTTCGTCCGCGGAACTGGGCGGGTTCGGCCGTTTCGGCTCGATAGCGGATTTTATATATTACAGCGCGATCACTATCGCCACAGTCGGATACGGGGACATCTATCCGGTACATATCCTGGCAAAGTTCTTCGTCGTGACCGAAGTCCTCTACGGCGCGCTCCTGGTCATCTTCCTGATATCATCTTTTACCGCTATATCTATTCCTCTTACCTCGGAAAGGCAGAAGGCGCTGCTCGGCGAGATCGAGAAAGAAATAAAGAACATCGAAAAGGTCTTTGCCGATATCAAACAATTAAGCGGAGGCGACTGATGCCGCCTATCTTTAATAAGGCCTTTGCCGTAATAGCGGCCTCTCTCTTCCTGGCTCTCCAGTCCTCCGGACAGGCCGAAGGGGAGGGCGTCTCCGGCAAAGAACTGGAATTGGGAAATGTGATGGTGACCCTTTACGCCTTAGGGGGGAGCGCGGCCGGCCAAAAGACTTACGGGGAAGAGATATATTTGGCAAAAGGCACACCCCGCCAGGCCCTGATCACCCTTAAACAGGTACTGCTTGAAGGCAATAGGCCTTCCCGGTCGTTTAAGATGAAGGACCAGATCGAGGTCATCGTTTTCAGGGGATCCTTTTTAAAATTAAGTAAGATAGCCATAAAGAAAGTAGTTTTAAAAGGTTCAACCATCGAGGTATATGCGGAATATAAGGACCTTCCCGGCACTGATGTCGCTTCCCAACCCGCGGCTATAATCCCCGCAGGCCAGCTTCCCCCAGGCAAGTATACGGTTATTTTATTCGTAGATAATAACTTACGAAAAAAAGCCGAGTTCAGCGTCTCCCGTTAGTCACCAGCCTAATAATTTGACTTTTGAAGACATTGGTGGCATAATTATAATGATTTAAAAACATGGGAGAAAAAGACATCCAGGACCAATTATTTGATATTATTGAATTTCTTCCAGATGCAACCTTTGTCATAGACATCAATGGCAAAGTCATCGCCTGGAACAAGGCCACCGAGGAGATGACCGGCGTCGCCAAAAGCGAAGTCATCGGCAAGGGAGATTACGCCTACGCCGTCCCTTTCTACGGGGACAGAAGGCCTGTTCTCGTTGACCTCATATTCAAATCCAACCGCGAGATCGAAAGCAAATACGATTACGTAAAACGTGAAGGTAACGTGCTGTACACCGAGGTCTTTTTGCCGTCCCTGAACCACGGCAAGGGTATCTTTGTCTGGGCCAAGGCCTCGCCGCTTTACGACAAGTCGGGCAATCTTACCGGCGCCATAGAATCTATCCGGGATATAACCGAACAAAAACTCGCCAAAGAGAACCTCGCGAAGCTCAACGAGGAGCTCACCAAATCCAACAGGATCTTCAAACAGCTCGCCCTCAAGGATTCCCACACAGGCCTTTACAACCACCGTTATTTAGGCGAAGTCATCGAGGCCGAATTCTTCCGCGCCAAGAGATACGCGCACCCCCTTTCGGCGATACTTACCGACATAGACTATTTTAAGTCTATAAACGACGTTTATGGCCACCAGTTCGGGGATGTTATCCTTAAGCAATTCGCGCGGCAGCTCAAGATGGCGGTCCGCCAGTATGACATAGTGGTGCGTACGGGAGGAGAGGAGTTTGTGGTATTATCTCCCGCTACCGACAGGGCAGACGCCGTGGCACTTGCCGAAAGGATCCTCGAAGTCATCAGCCTCTACGATTTCGGGGATGAGTCGCATAAAGTAAAACTCAAGATAAGCGTCGCGGTGGCGTCGTATCCGGAAGACAAGATATCAAAAGGGATGGACCTCATCGACTTTGCGGACCACATATTGGTCAAGGTCAAGGAGTTCGGGGGGAACAGGGTCTATTCGTCATCCGACCTGAAGAGGCAGGATAAAGGCAGGTCTCCCGGCGAAACCGAAAAGACGGCCGATGTCAAGTCGCTGAAGAAGGAATTAGAGAAGTTGACCAGGCAGGCGAACCAGGGCCTGATAGAATCAATATTCGCTTTCGCCAAGACTATCGAACTCAAGGACCATTATACCGGCGAGCATGTCGAGAAGACCGTGCATTACGCTACCGAGGTCGCGCGCGAGCTTGGCCTTCCAAATGATGAAGTGGACAAGATAAGGAAAGCTTCCATTTTACACGACCTCGGCAAGATAGGCATAAGCGAGAATATCCTCCTAAAAAAAGGGAAGTTGACGAAAGAGGAATTTGACGAGATAAGGAAGCACCCCCAGATCGCGGTGGACATATTAAGGCCTATCCAATCGCTACAGGGCGTCATCCCAATGATATACTATCATCATGAGAGATGGGACGGCGGCGGATACCTGAACGGGCTGAAGGGCGATGAGATACCTATAGGGGCGCGGATAATCGCGGTCTCGGATGTCTACGAGGCGTTGACCTCCGACCGCCCCTACCGCAAGGCCTTTTCGAGAGATGAAGCGATAAAGATGGTGAGGGAGAGTTCCGGCACACAGTTCGACCCGAAGGTGGTGGACGCTTTCTTGAAGGTCCTCCAACAGGAAAAATAGCAGTTGGACAGAATAAAAAAGATACTTATCATTTCTTCTGACAAGAGCCTAAGGGAAGTCTTAAGCTTTTGTTTCGACGGCTGGGGTTATGAGGTATTCCTGCACGAATCCCCGCTCCACGAAGTCATGCCGATAAAGATGATATCCCCCGACGTCATAGTGGTGGATGTGCATTCCGCCAGCAAGGCGCACCTCGAGATATGCCGCCTTTTAAAAGACGATTTCGTTACCGCTTTCATCCCGGTCATAACCCTCATCAACAAGCGCCAGCTCAGGACGCAGCTGTTGAACCTGAAACAGGGCGTGGACGATTACCTTATCAAGCCGCCGGATCCCCTCGACCTGCGCGTAAGGGTGGAGATGGCGATGCGGAGATCGCAATACGGTTTCTACGCCAGCCCGCTTACCGGGCTCCCGGGAGGCCGTATAATAGAAGAAGCGGTGCAGGAGCGGCTGAAAAAGGACGTCTCTTTTTCTTTCGGCTACCTCGATATAGACAGTTTCAAATATTTCAATGACGTCTACGGTTATCTAAAGGGCGACAGGGCCATAATGCAGACCGCATACGTCCTTTATACGACTATCAAGAAATACGGCACAGCGAGGATTTTATCGGCCACATAGGAGGTGATGACTTCATGTTCATAACCTCCATCGATAAGTTCAAAGAGGTCTGCCACAACATGATCCTCGCTTTTGACAGGATCATACCTTTCCACTATTCCCCGGATGACAGGAAGCAGGGGTTCATTTACGCGAAAGACAGGACGCGCAAGATGGTAAAGGTGGACCTGATGAGCATATCGCTCGCCGTCGTAAACAGGGAGAGCCGCTCCGAATTGCGCAGCATAATCCAGATAAACGAGAGATTGGCCGAGATCAAGGGCTTCCTTAAGGAGATATCCGGGAGCAAATTCATGGAGGACAGGAGGAGCAGCAAGACCGGGGAATTTGTAGGGCCGCAGCTCTATAAGAAGCCGGATGTCTCCTTAGACCCTTATGTGCCTCTCGGGACCATCCTTCTGGGGAAGAAACTCCTGACGGCGGAACAACTTGACGAGGCCCTTAATATCCACTGGAGGAGGGGGATCCTTTTCGGTGAGGTGCTCAAGGAGCTCGGGTTTATCAAAGAAGAAGAACTGCATGAAGCCCTCAGGGAACAGTACGCGACGAAACATCATCCCCACCACCCGCCAAAAATTATTCTTGACAAATAAAATATAGATGGTAGAATTATACAAAATGATAAAGCGGCGATTTGAGGCGTATTGCTCCGCTTAATAAATGTGCTAAAAAGCAAACAAAGATTATTTGAGGCCCGTGCTTTTTAGCGCGGGTTTTTTGTTTTTATGGTTAGGTGAACTAACCACAAGCGGGTTTCGAAAGGAAAAAATGAGCAAGATAGACAGTAAACTGAAAGTGGAATCACTGGCTTTGCACGGCGGGCAGGAGCCCGACCCAACGACAGGCTCGAGGGCAGTCCCGATCTACCAGACAACCTCGTACCAGTTCAAGAGCACGCAACACGCCGCTGATCTTTTCGGCCTGAAAGAGTTCGGCAACATCTATACGAGGCTCATGAATCCCACTACCGACGTCTTCGAGAAGAGGATAGCTCTTTTAGACGGCGGCGTGGGCGCATTGGCCGTGGCAAGCGGCCAGTCGGCCATAACGCTGGCGCTCCTTAATATAGCGCAGAACGGCGATGAGATAGTCTCCGCGGATAACCTTTACGGAGGCACGTATAATCTTTTCCATTATACGTTCAAGAAATTCGGCATAAACGTCAAATTCGTCAAGTCCAATGACCTGGCCGGGTTCGAGAAGGCAATAACCCCGAAGACGAAGGCGATATACGCGGAATCCGTAGGCAACCCGAAGCTTGACGTCACGGACCTGGAAGAGCTCTCGAAGTTAGCGCATAAGAACGGGATACCGCTTGTCCTGGACAACACAGCGACGCCTTACCTGCTCAGGCCGATAGATTTCGGCGTGGACATCGTCGTCTATTCGGCGACGAAATTCATCGGCGGGCACGGGACCTCGATCGGCGGCGTGATAGTCGATTCGGGCAAGTTCAACTGGACGAACGGAAAGTTCCCGCTTATATCAGAACCGGACCCGAGTTACCACGGCATAAACTTTGTGGAGGCGCTAAAGCCGCTCGGTAATATAGCGTATATAATAAAAGCAAGAGTGACTCTCCTGAGGGACCTCGGCCCGGCGATATCGCCGTTCAACTCTTTCCTCCTGCTACAGGGCCTTGAGACCCTGCATCTCAGGATGCCGCGCCATTCGGAGAACGCGCTGGCGGTCGCCCAATATCTCAAGAAGCATCCTAAAGTCGCCTGGGTGAACTACCCGGGCCTGCCGTCGAGCCCGGATCACGATAAAGCAAAGAAATACCTCGGCAAAGGCGCCGGCGCGATAATAGGCTTCGGCGTAAAGGGAGGCCTTGAGGCCGGAAAGACGTTCATCGAATCGCTCGAGTTGATATCGCATCTCGCGAATATCGGCGACGCAAAGAGCCTCGCGATACACCCGGCTACTACGACGCACCAGCAGCTCAGCGAAGAAGAGCGCCTCGCGACAGGCGTCACGCCCGATTTTATAAGGCTATCCATAGGCCTCGAGCATATAGATGATATAATAGCTGACATAGAGCAGGCCCTGGGAAAAACCAAAGGTTGAGGTTAAAATGACAGTCGAGAACAGCGTAGGCACAGTAAAAATAAAATACTTCACTTTCGCGGAACCCCCGCGCGAGCTGAAGTTGGAGTCCGGCCAGGCCCTCGGCCCCATCACTTTGGCTTACGAGACCTACGGCACCCTGAACGGCCGGAAGAGCAACGCGATACTGATAGAGCACGCCCTCTCAGGCGACGCGCATGCCGCGGGTTTCCACGAAGGGGATAAGGACCCGGGCTGGTGGGATTCGATGATAGGACCGGGCAAGGCCTTTGATACGACGAAATATTTCGTGATCTGTTCCAATGTCATCGGCGGATGCAAGGGAAGCACAGGCCCTTCTTCGGTCAACCCGAAGACAGGGAAGCCCTACGCGCTGGAATTCCCGCTGATAACTATATCCGATATGGTCCATGCCCAGAGCCATTTGATAAACCATCTCGGCATAGACAAGCTGCTTTGCGTGGTAGGCGGCTCGATGGGCGGGATGCAGACACTCCAATGGGTCGCGTCTTACCCTGACAGGGTGCGCTCTGCCATACCCATTGCTTCGGCGCTGAAACATTCTCCGCAGCAGATAGCTTTTAACGAGGTCGGAAGGCAGGCGGTAATGGCTGACCCGGAGTGGAGGGAAGGGGACTATTACGGTCACGGCCAACCCGAGAGGGGCCTGGCTGTCGCGCGCATGGTCGGCCACATAACTTACATGAGCGACCAGTCGATGGAGGAGAAGTTCTCCCGCCGGCTTAAAGAGAAGAATTACAGCTTTACGTTCAAGACCGATTTCGAGGTAGAGGGTTATTTGAGATACAAGGGCGACGCCTTCGTGAAACGCTTTGACGCCAATTCATATCTCTATATAACCAAGGCGCTCGATTATTTCGATCTTTCCGACGGGAAGCTTATACGCCAGGGGAAGGCGGTGGATACCCGCTTCCTGGTCATCGCTTTTAAGTCGGACTGGCTCTATCCTTCTTACCAGCTGCAGGATATCGTGCGCCAGCTTAAGACCAGGCATGTCGACGCCACGTATTGCGAGGTCAAGTCGACTTACGGGCACGACGCGTTCCTGCTCGAGGTCGAGGAGGAAACGCACCTGATAAAGCACTTTCTTAAAAAAATATACAAGGAAGGCGAATAAAATAAATGGCTGAAGAAATAGCGAGGCTTGACCATAAGGTAATATACGTGATCGTCGAACCCGGCTCGAGGGTATTGGACCTCGGCTGCGGCGAAGGGGACCTGCTTTATCTCCTCTCGAAGGGGAAGAAGATAAAGGCGCAGGGTATTGAACTGAGCGAAGACGCGATCTATAAATGCGTGGAGAAAGGATTAAGCGTATTCCACGGAGATATAGACAGCGGGCTGACCGAATACCCTGACAAATCTTTCGACTACGTGATACTTAACCAGAGTATGCAGGAGGTCAGGAAGGTCGACTTCGTGATAGACGAGGCGCTCAGGGTAGGCAGGAACGTAATCGTAGGATTTCCCAACTTTGCCTACTGGAGGGCAAGGTTCCGGCTTTTCCTAAAAGGCAAGACGCCGGTTACCCCCTCGCTGCCATACAGGTGGTATAATACACCTAACCTGCATTTCCTGAGCATAAGCGACTTCAAGGAGTTCTGCGCGGAAAAGGGGATCTCTATCATAAGCGAGCATTATCTGGCGAAGGGTAGGCCGGCCAATTTTTTCCCCAACCTCTTCGCCTTAAACGCCGTATTCGTGATAACCAAGTAGAAAAAAGAAAGGAGAGGGCATGAAAAAGATACTGATCATAATTGCGGTAGTCCTCGTCGTATTATTTCTCGCCAAAGACTTTATTGCCAGCTCATTTTTAACCGTAGCGGTAAGGTCCTTTACCGACCTTTCAGCGAGTTTACGAAGCGTCAGCTTAAACATTTTCAAGAGCGCGGTCGATGTCAAAGGGTTCAAATTATACAATCCGCCGAGGGATTTCAAGGACAGGGTCATGGTGGATATGCCGGAGGTTTATATCAATTACTATCCCGGCTCATTCCTGACCGGCACCAAACATCTTAAAGAAGTAAAACTCAACATCAAGGAGTTTGTGGTCATAAAGAACGTGGAGGGCAAGCTTAATCTCGATTGCATGAAGCCTATACAGCAGCAGATGGACCAAAAGAAAGGGGACAAGAACCAGAATAAGAAGTTTAAGATCGACGTCCTGGAGTTAAAGATAGACAAGGTCGTATATAAGGATTATTCGGGGTCAGGCGAGCCGATGGTGAAAGAGTACAATATAGGGGTTAATGAGCGTTACACCAATATAACCAACCCGTATTCTTTCGCTGCTTTGGTCGTCTTCAAGGCCCTGGCCAGTACCAGCATCGCGTCACTTGCCCATTTTGACCTCAGCCCGCTGAAGGTCTCCGCCTCAGACGTGATTTCCGCTGTGAACAGCGTTACGAGCGCAGGCGGCGATGTAGCTAAGGATGCCGCCAAAGCCGTAAAGAACTTGCTGCCGTTAGGTAAGCAGGAAAAGTAAGGCCGAGTTCTCGAAATCTTTTGTTTTGACACTTAATTTGTAAAGAGTTATAATAAGTATGTCATGAGAGCCGGTAAAACCCCTATTTGTTTGCAAATCAAGGAGCAAATGGCATTAAGCATAACAGCTTATTGTGCCTTGCTCCTTTTTGTTTTCAACCAACCTGCTTTAGCGCAGGGCGGGGACGTCATATTGTGGGACGGGCTTGAAAGTAGCAGCAATTGGAGCATGAACACCGGCGGCAAAATGGCCGTTACCTCCGACTACAAGACAGAGGGGAGCAGCAGCCTGGCGGTGAACGTTAACGGGGAGATCCCCGCGAGCGGCGTCATCATCAGGAAGGCGAACGCCAATCTTAATGTTTCTTTCGCGAACCAGGTGATCCTGGATATCTATAACAGCGGAGACCCCTGCCAGATAGCGCTCGCTTTCGAGACAGGCAATTACCACGAAAGCGTTCCCAAGACCCTCAAAAGCGGGATGAACAATAACGTCACATTTGAGATCAGCTCAAAAGATTTCAAGGCCCCGTTTGATTATGCCACTACGGCAAATAACGTGATGTTCGTGGTGTATCCAGGCGGCGGTCCGGTAGACCCGTTTTATCTCGATAATATCCGCGTAAAAAAATACGGCGGGCTCCAATCGGTGCCTCCCGGGATCTCGCCCGCTATACAGGTCGCCGCGGCAGAAGAAACGCCTGTCGAAGCGGCCCCGGAATACACAGGCGCTTACAGCATATTAAACGGTTCGGTGCCCAACGAGAATACGGTGCCGGAACACAAGACCGCCGTCATATTCGGCCTGGGCCTCGCCGGCCTCCTTTTTTATCGAAAAAAATCCTAAAAACTTCCCAATTACGGTATAATATGCGCATGCGTAAATCACTTTTTATCACGTTGGTTTTGCTTTTCCTGTTTTATCCTTCCCGCGTTTACGCGGCTCCGGCATACGGCACCGATACGCCGGACAAAGGAAAGATCTCGATAGGGTATCAAGCCAACCTTGTATTTAAACACAGCTTAAACGACTCCAACGGCAGGATCAGGAGCTACCAGCATTTTGTCGACCTCTCTTACGGCGTGTTAGACTGGTTCGCGTTCGACGGCAAACTTGGCGTCGGCGACGTCAGGCAGAGCGGAGGAGAGAGGCCGGAGATAAATTTCGGGACAGGTTTCGCCGGCGGATACGGGTTCAGGATCCTCCTCTGGAACAAGCCCGCGTATAAGGCCAGGGCCACTTTAGGCTTGCATCATATAAGCGTCCATCCCACGGATGAGAATGTCGGCGGTAATTTGTACGAGACTTTCCTCGATGATTGGCAGCTCGACCTCCTCGCGTCCAAGAAATTCGGGAAGTTCGAGCCGTTCGTCGGCGGGAAAGCGTCGCTGTTCGACCAGGGCTATCGCGTAAACCACGGCGACAGGAAAAGGATGCACCCGAAATATTACGGCGGCGTTATAGCCGGCTGCGGGTTCGACATCAGGGATGACTTGACCCTGAAGGTAGAAGGCCATTTCATAGACGAAGATTCGCTGAGCGCCGGCCTTTATTACAAATACTGAAAGAAGGGAAAAGGGATATGGATATCTTTGAAGCGTTTAAAAGCAGGATAAGCGTCAGGGAATACAGCGATAAACCCGTTGAAAAAGAGAAATTAGAGAAGATGGTCGATGCCGGCCGCCTGGCCCCGACCGCGAGGGGCGAACAGCCGTGGGAATTTGTAGTCGTAACCAACAAGGAAAAGGTAAAGGAACTCGCGAATATCACCGACCACGGCAAATTCATGGCAGAGGCATCGGCGGCAATAGTCACGTTCTGCAAGGACACCAAGTATTACCTTGAGGACGGATGCGGCGCTACCGAGAACATCCTTCTCGCCGCCGCCGCACAGGGAGTAGCGTCCTGCTGGATAGCCGGGGATAAGAAAGACTACGGGATAGGGATCGCGAAAGCCCTCGATGTCCCGGCAGATCTTAAATTGATAAGCATCATATCGCTCGGTTATCCTAAAGAAAAACCCCGATCTCACCAGAAGCGTCCGCTGAAAGAAGTCATCCACTGGGAGAAGTTTTAATTGTTATTCCCGCGTAAGCGGGAATCCAGACCAAAGGAGAGCGACATGAAAAAGGTAAAAATTTACAGCACTCCCACCTGCCCGTATTGCATAAGGGCGAAAAAATTCCTGGAAGAAAATAATATACCATTTGAGAATTTTGACGTCTCCGCGGACCAGCAGAAATCCGAGGAGATGGTCAAGCTCTCCGGCCAGATGGGCGTCCCGGTCTTAGACATCGAGGGCAAGATAATAGTCGGCTTCGATAAAGAAGAGATAAAAAAAGAATTGGGGATATGACCGTTTACGACCTGATAATCATAGGCGCCGGGCCCGCAGGGATCACAGCGGCCGTTTACGCGGCGCGCAAAAAAATGAGCATACTGGTCATTAGCCCGGATATCGGCGGGCAGGCCGCTTGGAGCGGCGACATCGAGAATTATACCGGCTACCAGTTCATAAGCGGGCCTGACCTTGCAGCGAAATTTGAAGAGCATATGCGCAAGTATAATATCGCGCTCAAGGAAGGCGAGATGGTTACCGGCCTTAAAAAACTGGTCGATACGGCGCTGGTAAAGACCGACAAGGGCGAGTACCGGGGCAAGGCCGTAATAGTGGCTTCCGGCAAGAAGTCCCGCGAACTGAGGGTGCCGGGGGAGAAAGAGTTCAAGAACAGGGGGGTGACCTATTGCGCCACCTGCGACGGCCCGTTATTTTCCGGGAAGGATGTGGCTATTATAGGCGGCGGCAACTCTGCCCTTGACGCCGCCCTGCAAATGTTAAAGATAGCGAAAAAGATATACGTCATAAATAATACTTCGCGGCTTGGGGGAGACCCGGTGATGCGCGAAAAGGTCGAAAAAGACCCTATCGTCACGGTGTTTAACGAGAGCCGCGTTATTGCTGTTTTGGGCGACAAATTTGTAAATTCCATAAAGATAGCTGTCAGCGGCGAGGAACGCACCGTAAACGTCCAGGGGATCTTTGTAGAGATAGGCCTGATCCCGAACGCTGATTTTGCCAAAGACCTGTCCAAGAACGAGGTTGGCGAGATCAAGGTCAATAGCCGCAACGAGACGAACATCCCGGGCATCTTCGCTGCCGGCGACGTCACCGATGTCCCCGAGAAGCAGATAATCATCGCCGCAGGTGAGGGTTCCAAGGCCTGCCTGAGCGCGTTCAGGTATTTGTCGGAACACTGAGGAGGAATGAACCTATGAAAGTAATTGTTTTATCCGTTCTTTTGTTATGTGTGCTTGTGATGCCCTCCGGGGCTGTGCTTGCCGCGGACCTTATGGTGGCAAGTTTTGAGAATAACGGCCGCAGCGATATCGGCACCGATATCGGCACGTGGGATTACAACCCCGCCGACCCTAACCAGAGCTGTTCCATCGAGGTAGTCACCTCGAAGGACGTATTGGGCAAAGTAGGGGTCGAGACCCATGTCCTGAAGATATCATATAGTGTGGCGTCGTCTATGCCGGCGTTCAACGGCATCTATATCAAGCTCAACAACGCGGACCTCAGCTCTTACGACGAGATGAGCATGTTGATAAAGGGCGACAGCGAAAGGGGATTTACGACCCAATTCAAGATCGAGATGAAAAACGACAAGGGCGAGCGCGTGGTATACCTTGTCAAAGACATAACCCTCGGATGGCAAAAGATGGTAATACCGATGCAGGAGCTGAAGGCGCTGGGCTCGATATCCGATTGGTCGAAGATGAAAGAGCTCGTCTTCACGTTCGACGACATAACCGCGGATGTCAGGCAGGGCGCCATTTATGTTGACGATATAATGTTCTCGAAGAAAGAACAATCCCAATAGGAAGGGGACAAATATGCGCTCTAAGAAGATGATCCTATTATTGCTTTTGGCGGCGGGGCTTTTGGTGCCGGGCCCTGTCTTTTGCGAAGAGATGCAGGTCAGTGTCCTCAAGATAGATGATTTTGACGGCAAAGTGATGTTCAACTTGCTGGGCGGTAAGGCGCAGGGCTATGAGGAAGCCGGGATCAAGTGCATACCGTCATTTACCGATGACCCCAAAGAAAGGTACGGCGACAAAGGCGCGTCGCTCAAGCTTGATTTTGACGTTACCAAGAGAGGGAGTTTCGCTTTTTACTGGACTATGCTGACCGTCAAGAAGAATATCGAAGCCGAAGGCAGGAATGTCGAGGTAATCTCTTTTGCGGCCCTGCGCGGCCACGATTTCCTGGAATTCCAATTCAAGGACCCGAAGGGGGGAGCCGACTTAACGATAGAGGTACATGAGGATGCCGACGGCGACGGCGTATATATGATGGGGGTAGACAGGTCATCTATGGTGGATGCCGATCCGTATATCGACAGGACCGCCACCGGAAAATGGCAGAAGATATCGATACCGCTTATCAAATTTGCGAACATCAAGGACTGGAACCGCATCCTCGAGATAGTCTTCGTCTTCAAGAGCGGATACGGGATACCCAAGGGGACGGTTTATCTGGACGACCTGGAATTGGTAAAATATCCGAAGGAAGAGCCTTCGCAATAGGGCTCCGTAGATCTCGAAAGGAGTGGAGATGAAAAGAATACTTTTTGTTTTTGTTTTAAGCGCCGCCTTGTTTTCTCCGGTTGCCGGCAGCAACGCGGAAGAACAAAGGACTTACATGAGCCCTTATTTCAATTTCGCGATAAATTATCCTTCTTCCTGGCAAGCCAGGGAATTAAGCGGGATGGTATTCTTTTTGTCTCCGCGCGAGGGTAACTCAGACGGTTTTACAGAAAACGTCGGTGTCAATATCGAAGACCTGGCTAAGAATCCGATGAGTTTGAATGAGTATGAGACGATTTCGCTTACGAATGCCCCAAGCATAATACCGGCTTTTAAATTGATAGAAAAGAACAACGCTAAAATAGACGGCAGGGATGCTTATTTTATGGTTTATACAGGCAGCGCCCAGACTAGAAGCCTTAAATATAAGTCATACACATTTATCACGGATTCAAAGGCGTTCACCTTGACTTATTCAGCCGAAAAGAAGAATTATGATAAATACCTGAAACGGGCTGAACTCATAATGAAATCCATTAAGATAACTCATTGATATAGGGGACGTGTCAAAAGGGGACAGGTTAATAGGGGGATAGGCAAAATGGAACGTAAAGGTATCGTGACATTCAAGGGAAACCCGATAACTTTAGTGGGGGAGGAAGTAAAGGTCGGGCAGAAGGCGCCGGATTTTAAGGCATTGGCCGCGGATTTAAGCGAAACAGGGCTTGACGCCTTCAATGGCAAGATAAAGCTTATCGCATCGGTGCCGTCTTTGGATACGCCTGTCTGCGACCTCCAGATCAAGCGCTTTAATGATGAAGCCTCAAAAATATCCAAGGACGTGGCAATAATTTTCATCAGCATGGACTTGCCGTTTGCCCAGAAGCGGTTTTGCCAGGAATATGAGATAAATAAGGTCAAGACGCTCTCAGACCACAGGGACGCGAATTTTGGGCTTAATTACGGGGTCCTGATAAAGGAATTGCGGCTGCTTGCCAGGGCGATCTTCATAGTAGACAAGGACGGCAAGGTCACATACGTGGAATACGTCAAGGAACTCGGCTCAGAGCCCGATTACGAGGGAGCCCTGAAAGCCCTTAGCGCCAGCATCGCATAAGTCAGGAAAGGGGATAAGGCGTGATAAAAAGGTGCAAGAAATGCAGGGTCCCGCTGGAAGGGTTTATGTATGAATGCATAGCGGCCACGATCTTCAAGATCAAGCCATCCTCAAAAGACCCGGAATTGTGTAATAAGTGCGAAGACATCACAAACATCCCGGTCCGGATCACAAGCGCATTTAAAGACCTGGTGGTGCTGATCGTTATCACCGTCATCATATTGGTCATCTCATATTTTTTTAACGTATTTGAGTTTATCGTAAGCTTGTTCAATAAATATCCCCATTTGATAACTTACGTTGACGAGATCATAACATTCCTTTTGACTTTAAGCATCGGCTTCGCGATCTTCTCCTGGCGCAGGTGGCGGGAAGTCAAGAGAGAGGCCGCTGAATGCATAAGACTGCAGGAAGAGCTTGTCATGGTCGCCAATACAAAGGCGGAAACAGAGAAGATCATCAGTAAACAGCTTCACAGCGAGATCGAGTTGCGCAAGCAAAAGCGGTGAGAATAGGAGTAAAATAAAGTCAGTAAAGTGTCCCAAAGTGACACGTCCCCAAAATCCCTCCAAATAGCAATAAATTCCTCTTGAAATAATCTCAATTAATGGTACATTAGAGTATCTTCGAAACGTGATGAAAATATGAGAAAATCAACCATAATAATAATCGCAATCCTGCTAATGAGCCCTGCGGCGGCAAGCGCCAATCTGCTGGTCAACCCGGGATTTGAGACGGGTAATTTCAGCGGATGGGCTCCCTACGTTTTTGGCTCTGAAAATGTATCAAATGCAAACCCTCACACGGGCCAGTATGAGGCAAGGATAACTAACTATGGATGGATAACCCAAACCGTCAATTTAACGCCGAATGCCACCTATAAACTTTCTTCATTCCTGTATATGCCGCAAGACGGCGGTGACGCGTCGATCTCCATAACTTTTTATAACGCTACCGGCACGACTTCCTTCCAGCAGGAGCGTTCCTGGCAGCGGATCCCGGGAGACCAGCAATACGATAAGATAGAAACGGACTGGCTGGTTGCCCCAAGTTATACCGCTTATGCCAAGGTGCGCTGCTCAGTCGCTTCAGCCGGCAGCTATATAGACTTCGATGACGTCAGCCTGGACGTTGTACCGGAACCAAGCTCGCTCGTTCTTTTGCTTACCGGCCTCACAGGATTATCCGGTTTAGGCTTTAAGAAAAGGAAGTAGACCCCGCCTCGTTTCAAATTGACTGGCCCTCCCCAATGGTGTATCATATCCCCGTATTCCGTATACTACTATAATAAGACAACTTAAATAGGGGGGGAAAAATGAAAAAGGGATCAAGGCGTGAATCATCTTCGAGTTTGCTATATGCGGCCATGTTTGTTTTGTTTATTCTTTCCGGCTCCAATCCGGCCTTTGCCGGTACGGTCACCATTATACAAGGTGATACGGTAAACTGGGGCGACGCTTTAGATGCGCCTTATTACACCGGAGCGTCGACAGGCACTTACCAAACCACACTTACCGGGCAGAATATTGCCGGGCCTATTACGTTTTTGAATTCGGGAAGCATCGGCACATTGTCCCTCGCCGGCGCTTCTTCGATCGGAGGTGCCATCGGCAGCTCCTCCAGCAGTCTTAACTTGATGAATATAAACGGAGCCGCAGGAACAGTCACTCTCAACGGGGCTTCAAATTATATTACGACAACGAATTTTGTAAACCCGGCAGCCGGCGCAATCCTTTCATTGGCTCCGGGAATAACTTTAAACGGAAGTATCACAACCTCAAATCCCGGGATCGGTATAGTGGAATTTCAAACTACCGGCGGTACGGCGGCAACGATAAATGGCAATATCGGCGGTGGCAACGCCCTTGCTGAAGTCGACGTGTATCAGGGATCAAGCGCGATCAACGGAAATGTTACAGCCACAAATTTTGCTTTTAAAGGAAATGGCGGCAGTCTTACGGTCGGAGCCGGGTATAGCATTACGACCGCTAACCCGATCACCGTGACTACGCCCAATTCAAGTACGATCACTTATCTCGGGTCAACGACGATCGGCCAGGACCTTGCTACGGCAGGTAACAAATTTGTCAATATTAATTTCAGAGGCGGCTTAGTAACCCTGGGAGCTAATCTCTATTCTCTCATTACGACGGTTGATAGCGCGAGCCTGGATTTGACAGGTGACAGGACTGTCGGCACCGCACTTCTTTCACTAGTAAACGCCGGTAGCATTACAGGGGCGGGGAAAAAGTTGACTTTAGTTGGCGGCTATTTTGATATGCAGAGCGGCGCGGCCTCTGCCATTCTGGATGGCGCGGTTGACCTGACTAAAACAACGGCCGGGACAGTAACGCTTTCCGGCGCCAACACCTTCAGCGGACGGTTGACCGTGGAGGACGGCAAACTGGCAGTCGCTACGATCAATAACGTTAGCGCTAACGGTACGCTGGGCAACAGCGCGCTGGCCGTAATCCTCGGGACAGCCGGCGGCAATACCGGTACACTGCAATACACCGGCAACACCGCCACCAGTACCAAGCCCTTCACGATGACCACCGGCGGAACCGGTGCATTCCAGATCGATACAGCAACTCAGATCTTGAGCCTCGACGGAATAATTGACGGTGGGGGCAACCTGACTAAGACCGGCGCGGGTATTCTTGACTTAGGTGGCGCGAACACTTACACCGGAGCCACGACAGTCAACGCCGGAATGCTCAGAGCCGGAATAGCCAACGTCGCCTTTGGCGTGGGCTCAGCCGTGACAGTTGCGACCGGAGCGACGCTGAATTTATCCGGCGGAAACCAGACGATAGGCTCGCTCGCGGGAGCCGGCACAATAACTAGTGATGGTGTACCTGCCACATTGACAGCAGGCGGAGACAACACATCGACCACCTTTTCCGGAATCATTAATAGTGTTGGTGCAACTGTAGCGCTGACCAAGACCGGTGCGGGCACGCTTACCCTAAGCGGCGCCAATACCTATTCCGGCGCTACCGCGATAAATGCAGGCACAGTGGTTGCCTCTAACGCCAGCGCCCTCGGCAACGGATCAGCAGTTACAGTTGCAAATGGGGCTACACTCGATGTCGGCACGACCAATGTCACCGTTAACGCCATCTATACCCAGCAAGCCGGATCAAATTTTAATTTGACCATCGCGAGCCCGTCTTCATCGGGTAAAATAACATCTAATGCCAATGCGACCGTAGCCGCAACGAGCACCGTCAATGTGACGGTCGCTAGCGGCTCCTATATTGCAAGTAAGACCACATTTACGGTAGTAGACGGCTCAGGCGGCGCCGGGGTAAATGTCCCCGGCACGATCACATCAAGCGATCCCCGCCTGAAGTTCTCAGGTTTAAGCTTAAACGGCGACCTTATTTTAACTGTAGACCGCTCCGCAAGCGGTTTCTCCAGCTTAGGCACAAATTCTAATTCTTCTGCCGTTGGCGCTACGCTCGATAATATTACGACCCCGTCAACCGACATGACGACCGTCTTAAATACGCTTGAAGGACTGAGCAATTCCCAAACAGCCTCAGCCCTTGATACCGTCACCCCCACTGTAGACAACGGTGTGACTAATACCAGCAATACCTCAATCATCCAGTTCATCGGGACCTCTACCGACAGGTTAGAGGGGCTCTTCGTCCAGGCGCATAATGAAGAGACCGGCGTCTCTACCGGAAGCAAGGGATCAAGCGGCTTTGAAGCCTGGGGCAGGGGATTCGGTGAATACGCCCACCAGGACCCTCGCGGCATAAGTAACGGCTACCACGCCACCATCTGGGGCACGGCCATCGGAGGAGACCTCCCGATCTTTAACGACAGGGCCCGCTTAGGCGTTAGCGGCGGCTACGCGGCATCCGACATAAACTCTAAAGATAACAGCGGCGCAACCAATATCAACAGCTACCAGTCGGCCTTCTACGGCGGCTACATAGACCGCGATAAGCCCTACTACATAAACGGCGCATTCTCCTTTGCCTATAATACCTACCGCGGCAAGAGAAATATCGATGTAGGCGCAATTAGAAGGATAGCCAACTCCAGCTATAGAGGTCAACAGTACTCCGTACTCTTTGACGGCGGTTATACCTTCAAGACCAAACAAGTCAATATAACCCCGATAGCCTCACTTCAATACATCCACCTGCACATCCAGAGCTACACCGAGACAGGCGCCGATGCATTGAACTTAAGCGTGGCAAGCCAGGATTATGACCTGCTCGAGACAGGCCTGGGCGCAAAACTCGACCGTTCCTTCGATGTCAGCTACGGCAGGATGATCCCGGAGGTGCATGTCAAGTGGCTCTACGACGCCATAACCGACAAACAGGCCACCACATCGACCTTCTCAGGCGGCGGCGGCTCATTCGCCACCAATGGTTTTACTCCCGCCCGTAACGCCTTAAACGTCGGAGGACGTCTTGCACTGGTCACAAAAGGCAACTGGAGTTTTGACGCCAACTACGACTTCGAATACAAACAGGACTTCACTTCCCATACGGGATGGGCGGATGTAAGATACAGCTTCTAGGATTATTTCCCCGCATGCAAACCTTAGGGAGACGGATTCTTGAATAAGATCTTTGTTCGTATTAAGAAAGGGTTACTTGAGGTCCTGCCAGCATTTATATTCTTCCTTATAATGTTCCAAATCCTCGTCGTGACAAGGGCGCTGACACTCAAAGCCTACGGCATAACCGCCCATTCCACAGCCATTGCAGTGATCGGAGCGCTCGTCGTGGCAAAGGCGACCTGGATAGCCGATAAACTGCCTTTCCTTAATCTATACCCGAAGAAGCCGCTTGTGTGGAACACTGTTTTGAAGACGGTCGTCTTTGGCATCATCACAACTTTCTTCCTTTTCATCATGGAACTGCTCCGCCAGTCGCATGAGTACGGCGGCATAGCTGCCGGTTATGAGCATTTAAAAACCGATGTAGTCTGGCCTGCTTTCTGGTCGCGGGAAATATGGATCACAGTCCTGATCCTGTTTTACTGCGCAGCAATTGAACTTGCCCGCGCGATTGGCCCTACCAAGGTAAAAGAAATATTTTTTGGCGGGCTTAAGAAATAATATCTGTTTACTATGAAGTCGTGCCGCCGCCCAATCAATAACTTTGTCTGGTGAAGGGCAATAGGGGACGTGTCAAAAGGGGATACGCCATGAAAATTGTTAACAATAAACTAATATATGCCCTTATTATATTGGCACAGATCTTTGTGTTTAACATCGCCTATTCAGCTTCCAATACCAAGGCTGTGGTTGATACCCTTCCACCCACTAAACCGATAGTCCTTGATGACGGTGATTATTTAGTGTCGGAGTCCCGGCTTCATGCCTATTGGATCTCCGCAGGTCCGGAAAGCGAAATAATAGACAACCAATACTCTATCGGAACTTCTCCAGGCGCAACGGATATAGTTGAATGGACCTCAGTGGGTAAAGATACGGAAGTAACCCGTACGGATCTCGTTTTGACTCATAACAAGGCTTATTACTTCAACGTTAAAACCAAGAACGGCGTTAATCTCTGGTCTGAAGTAGGTTCTAGTGACGGCATCGTCTTTAATGCCCATAATCCCTTAATAAATAGTATTACACCGCAGGATAATTCTACCTTCTTTACCAAGACAGCCGTGAATATAGTCGTCAATGCTCGAGATTCTGACGATGACCCCTTGGAATACAGATTCTTAGTCGATGATAAGGTAGGGCAGGATTGGAGCACTTCCTCAAGCTTTATCTGGACAGCTCTTCCAACGACAACTTTAACCCGTAAGATAACCTGCCAGGTTAGAGACAATAAGAAAGGTGAAGTCTCGCAAAATGTTAATTACAATATAGAAATCGATATTAACGATACTACCCCTCCGACCACTCCTATAGTTACAACAGATGAATATTCTAATTCACTGGATAGTCTTCATGCCTCGTGGACTGCTGAAGATCCCGAATCTGGTATAAGTGAATTTCAATACGCAATAGGTACTTTCCCCGGCGGAAGAGATGTGGTGGACTGGACTTCAGCCGGCACAAATACAGAGATAACTCATTATGGATTGAATCTAGTAGAAGGACAGGGTTATTACTTTAGCGTAAGAGCCATAAACGGTGCCAAAGTTAAAAATTCTGAACAACCAGTCGATTTAAAATTAGAAGCATTTTCTGCTCAGGCAATGAATAAAATTAAAAACGCGGACTTTAATAATTTATTCAATGATTTATATATCCCTAAAGAAAATACCGCAAAAGACACAGAGAACGACAAAGAGGCGATAGTTTCTGGTTTAAGAGAACTTATACAAAACAAACTTGGAATGCCCAAAGATTTCTCAAATATAAATTCTGTTGCTGAAAATGCGCTTACTATTAGTATGGCTACGGGTTCCCCTCAAACGACAGGAAAAATACCAAGCACAAATTTATTTTATAAAGTAACTTTTCCTAAATTTGGACACGGCTATATAGCCATTGGGGTGTATAGCGGAAGCGATAAGCTATATATAAAAGATATAACTATAGAGCTTCCTATTTCAAATCCAAAAAGCGGAGAAATAGTTAAAACATTTGAAATATTTATGATGGATATTGCAGCCAAACAACAAAAAAGTAAATAATAGGTGACGTGTCAAAAGGTAGCAATGAAAAAGGTCATCACCTACGTAGCGCTCACATTCCTTCTTAGCTCCGCCGGCTATTACCTGATAATCAATAGTAAAGCTTTAGGCCTGAACCCGGCCTTCCTGATCTTATACCTTATGTGGTGTCCCGGGATCTCGGGCATGGCCACCTCGCTCATATATGAAAGGAGCCTCTCCGGCATCGGCTGGAAACCGGGCAAACTGCGCTGGCTGGGATTGGGGTATTTCCTGCCTATCTGCTACGCGGCCGTCGCTTACGGGATCATCTGGCTCTCCGGCTTCGGCGGCATCAACCACGATTACCGTATTAACGCGTTTATGCTAATCGTGTTGGGCCCGGCAATAAGCGTGGTGTATGCGGCAGGGGAGGAGATAGGTTGGCGCGGGTTCATGCTGCCCCAGCTGTATAAGTCCAAGGGCTTCACGGCGTCGTGCCTGATCACCGGTATAGTATGGTCGGTCTGGCATTTCCCGCTTATCATAACCGGCTTATACCTGGCAAAGATGCCGATGGGCCCCCAGCTTTTGCTCCTGCTGGTCACGATAACCGCGATGACCTTCGCGATCGGATGGCTAAGGCTGAAATCAGGCAGTGTCTGGCCGGCAGTCCTGATGCACGCAAGCCATAACTTTTACATCCAGTGGTTATTCGACCCGCTTACGACCGAAACAGGCCCGATGTCCAAGTATATGATAGGCGAATCCGGCATCGTTTTGACGGTGATCTTTATCGGATTGGCGTGGGTTTTTTGGAGTCAAAGAGGACGGCTTCCTAGTGGAATAAAGTCAAAATAATCATAATCCTCTGCAATTATATCTGTTGCAGAGGATTTTTGTTTGGAGTAGAATGAATTCAGTGGAATGTCCCATAGTGGCACGTCCCAAAACCATATAAGGTGTAAAATAAACAAAAATCTTATAATTTTTAGTTAGTCAATAGGAGGGGAAAATGAACATAGCCGAACTTAAAGACCTAACCCAGTCATTTCTTAAAACTCACGGTTACAATTTTAAAATAACTGGAATCGAAAATTCTATTCTTTTTTCACGACCTACGGGTATGGGAGTTAGTGATGAGATATTAATATATTTTCATACGAAGGGCGACGAAGGATATATTGACTCAAGGCTGGGAGATTTAAATGCAAAATATAAGGGAATTTCCGGAGGAGAGTCAGGAAGAAAGTTTTTTCTCTCCCTAACCTCATTAGCAGGCGACGTTCTTGAAGAAGTAAAGAAACATAGTTTTAAATATCAGGTTCCAGTTTGGTTTTTTGATAGAGAGTTTTCTGTTGATAAGAAAACAACTCCTTTAAAACAATTGGAAGAACGGGCAAGGGAATATGAAACAGAAAGGATAGGCCAGCCGTACAAAATAGGTACTGTGATCAAGAAGAATGATTTATTAATGGATCTTTTAGATGAAATTGAGGAATCAGAAAATCCCTGCTTAAGAATAATAATTGCTCCAGCCGGCTATGGGAAAACCGTATTGATGGAAACATTATATACAAAAATGAATGAGAAATTCATTAAGGATAAGCAGGAGCAGGTGATAAGCAGAAGACCTTTGCTCATGTTGCCTGGGCATATAAGACAAGCCAAAGATTTGGACAGTCTAATCAATAATTTTATCGGTGAAGAGTATGAATATGGAGTTATTAATGAAAATACTTTCAAATTCATGGTAAAAAATAATCTTGCGATCTGGTTACTCGATGGTTTAGAAGAATTAATTTTAAGAATACCTGAAGAGCTCATTTTTGCGTTACTCGAAGATTACATAGTATCTGGAGATGCAAAGGCCCCTCAAATTGTTATTGCTATCCGTAAGCCTGTTCTTAGTACTTTGCCAGAACTAAAAGAATATTTACAAGATTATGATAAATGGATAAAAATTTATGAATTGAGTGAATGGGGGAAAGAGGAGAAAATAGCATATTTTGAAAAAAATCTAACTATAAGTAAAGATGAAATAGATAATTTCAAGAAGGATCTCACCAAATCAGGCCCTTTAAATGAAATTTGTAACGTACCGTATTATTGTAGTTTAATTGCTGATTTAAAAAATAACCACGAAATGCAAATTTTTTATGACGAATGTGAACTAGTTAAATATGCAACTGAAAAATTATGTGAGAGGGAATTTAGTAAGGACCTTGATAAAGATATTTTCCCCGTGAAGAAACAGCTGGAATTTTTCAAAGAGCTCGCAGAAGAAAGTTTTATAAATGGGAAGATTCTAAAAGATATTTTGATAGAATATGCCGAAATTGAATTATCAGGTGTTCAGGAAACTGTGAAGACGAATCAGATTAGTTGTTTGCAAAGGCATGCTCTTTTAACCCAGGTGGGGGAAGATTTTGACATTATGCATGATATCGTTAGAGATTATTTGTTGGGACTGGAGTTTTCAGAACATTTGGAAAAATGTAATGTTAAGATCTTTGACATCAAAGAAATCGAAGACGATTCTTTTATTTTACGTTGCTTGATTAAGAATTCTCAAGTTATAGGTTTTAATTGGGAGAAGATTAAGGCTGAAATTTTAACATTTCATTCCTCTCCGGGCGACTCTGCATATGGATTCCGCAACGTTTTAAAATTTATTCTATACATTGATCCACAGAATGCTCAGAAAATAATTAAAGATATGTTATCCAATAGAAATCTTACTGGATTAACTTTTAAAAATATTGATATGCGTGGCTTTGAATTCCAGTTCTCTAAACTAGATTCGACCAGATTTGAGGGCTGTAATTTAGAGAATGCTAATTTTAGTCGCTGTTATTTTAGAAATGCGTTTTTTAGTTCAAAATGTGTTCTTACGGGAGCATTAATTAAAGGGGCCATTCTAGATTCTATAGTTGATGAGAAAAAGGAACGTTTTGATTTAAAAGAAATTCGTGAATATCTTTACGAAAGAACAAAAGTTATTCCTGAGAGTAAAGAACCTTGTCAAGCAGTAATAAATCTTAAAAGAGTTTTAGAAAAACTTGCTAGAAAAGACAGAGAGTTTAAATTACCTAAAAAATTTCTAATTCAGACAAAATGTAGCGGAGGAATTAGTGCGAGTAGATGTGTAGAAACTGCAGTAAAATATGGAGTTTTAGCAGATGATGGAATTCGCATAAAGATTAAAAGCAGTTTATTTGACGAGGTTAATGATTTTGTATTGAATCCTAAGTCAAAAGAAATACATGCTTCTTTGCACAAAATTTTAGACGATATTTGTCTTGAGGTAAAAACAGGATGTAAACATATTTATTTGGAACAATAGATGAATAGGCCAGAGGACATTTATTTATTTAAATTAATGCAGCTAGGTGTCTATTAGTGAGACTTGTAGGTACTTTTTGGGCACCCAAATTTGTATGGCACCGGCCTAATTGCTATGGTAAAATCAAGATATGCTTGAAGAAGAAATAACTGAAACTCCAGAAATTGATGAAGCTTTACTCAAGGAAGCTGTTCAGCGTGATGCGGGAATTTGTCGCCATTTGTATCATGGAACTTCTAAATTTCTTGCCCACGAAATTCAGAAAAATACCAAAATAAAAATAGGGAGCGAAATTGGTTATATGGGTTATGGTTTCTATTGTTATATATATGATATTAATGCAAGTAAAATTTGGGCAAGGGAAAAGTTTGGAGAAGAGAAGATCTCCGTCCTGAAAATCGTAGCAAATTTAGGAGATCTCCTCTTTATTTATAATGAGTTATATGATATTCTTAAAGAAAAGGCTCATAAGGCATGTAAGGGGAATACGGGGAGATTACATCAATTTATAGGTCTAATAATTGAGAAAATTATTAAAGATATTCTTAGCTCTAAACATGGAATAGAAATAAGCGCTGTTTGTAGTACTTACTACTTGAAGCAACAGAAGGAAAGCCGTCTCACGACAATGTATTCCTTGCGAAACGAAGAAATGGTTAAAGACATTAAAATAGAATGGGAGGAATTATGAAAGAGAATATTTCAAGAGAACAGCTAACTAAAGAAGTCAAGGAATACCTGGCCGCTTTCTCTGATGAGGAACTCTGCCTTGAGCTATTAAAAGAAAAGAAAAGAATTGAGATGGAAGTTATAAAAAATTTAGGATGGTTAGGTAGAGATGTTCTTAGAGCGATTATTGATCTTCCCGAGGTGGAGGATGTCGTAACTAAAAAAGACGAGAGGAAGGACGAGAAAAGGTCTCTATGGAATTCAGTCAATGCTTCTGGCGGCAATAAAATTCCTTCATTACCGATATTTCATGGAGATTTTTATTCGGAGGCTGCTTAATGGAAGCTACCAAACAACCGGGAATAAGATTTGTTAGGGTTTTCCTTTCAAAATTACGCTTTGAGTTACCTGAAGTACCGCCTAAAGAATTCAAATATAACTTCAGTTTTTTAGACAGCCACAAAATTGAGGGAAACTCTCTAATATGCACCATTGCCATAGAACTTTACGATAAATTCCAGGTTGAATTAACCGGGCTGTTTGAAATTATTGAAGGGGCAGAAAATATGAGCTTAGAGCAATTTGCCAAGGTAAATGCCCCCGCTTTAATGATGCCTTTCGCTAGAGAAATCATAAGCAATATAACATCCAGAACGCCGTTACCTCATCTTTTGTTACCCCCTATCAACATCATTGCTATAAAAAATAAGACAATAGAAGAAAAGAAACCGTAAGGTAATTTTAAGAAATAAATCACTAGCTTAATCAGAAGGCAGCTCTCAAAAGGGGAGTTGCCTTTTTTATTGAGAGGCGGTTTATGCGAAGAATATTGGCTGTTAATATTATTCTTTCAGGCTATAAATAGTTAAGACTCGTGAAGGAAAACCTCTGAAAACCGCCATATTTCTGGGATCTTGACATCCACACAAATGTGTGGTATATTCCTGCCTATGAAACCCCATGTAGAATTAACCGCCAAACAAGAGAAGGTCCTGAAATTTATCCGTGAGAGAGTGGGGGAGAGACTGCCTCCGACCATAAGGGAGATAGCAGGGGAGATAGGTGTTTCATCGACCGGGACGGTTAGAGATTACCTTGCGGCACTCCAGAAAAAGGGCTACCTGAAACGCACCAACAATAAATCCCGCGCTATAGAATTATTAGATAGCCCGAATAAGATACCTATAATCAGTAGTATTGCGGCTGGGCAGCCGAAATTGGCCTATGAAGATACCGAGGGTTACGTAGAGATCGCCAGGGAGAACACCTTTGCCTTGAAAGTAAAAGGCGAAAGCATGATCGACGCGGGCATTATGGACGGCGACATAGCGGTCATCAGGAAACAGAAGACGGCCGATAATGGCGACATCATCGCCGCGTTGCTGGATAATAACGAAGTTACCCTGAAAAAGCTAAAGATAGGCGCCGGCAAGCCGTTCCTGGAAGCAGCGAATAAAAAGTATCCTCCGATACATAAAGATTTCAGCATCATAGGAAAGCTCGTCAACATAGTAAGAAAATATTAAGCGATGGCGATATCAGGCTTCAACCCAAAGGCGCGCTGGGACAGGCATGTTCCCGAGACCGAAGACAGTGTCGACCCCGGTCTAGTTAACGAAAAGATAGAAGTCCTGGCATATTTTAAGGGCTCCGCGATATTTCCCCGCGCGTTCATCCGCAATAACAAGGTCCACAGGATAAGGAAGATAACCTATAACTGGCAGGAACGCCGCGGCCGGGAGGTCCTGAACCTGTTTTCGGTGGACACCGGGACCTGCCTATACCAGATATCATTCAACAATACGACGTACCGCTGGCAAATTGATAAAATCATTGAATAGAAGGGACAGTCCCCATGCGGGGACAGTCCCTGCGCATACCGACAGGATAATAGAATGATCCTGCACATAGACATGGACGCTTTCTTCGCGTCCGTTGAACAAGCCATCAACCCGCGGCTTAAAGGCAAACCCCTGATAGTAGGCACGCGCGAAAGGAAGCTCCACACGGTCGTTTGCGCGGCCAATTATGAAGCCAAGGCCTTAGGTATCGGCTCAGGGATGTCTTCTGATGAGGCCTTTAAGATATGCCCGGACCTTAATTTTGTCCCGGCAGAACAAAGCAAATATATCTGGACCTCAGGCCGGATATTGGAGCTTATCAAAGGATACGGGTTTGAGACCGTATATGTTTCGATAGATGAGTTCCAGGTGGATGTGGGAAGCGAACAAGGGACAGTCCCCATGCGGGGACAGTCCCTAGCTGAAGATATACGGCGCAGGATAAACAAAGACTTCAATATAACGGCCTCCGTAGGCATAGCGAAAAATTGCCTTCTTGCCAAACTTGCCTCAAAGATAAATAAGCCCAACGGCATAGCCGTCCTGAATGAATCAAATTTAGCTGAAATCTTGGCCAAAACACCGGTCGAAAAATTATGCGGGGTGGGGGAGAAGACAGCCGAAATTTTTTGGGGTTTAGGGGTAAAAACCTGCCTGGACCTGTACGCCAAAACGCCCAAATTTCTGGAGCGGAATTTAGGCAAGAACGGGCTCAATCTTTACGTGTCATTGCATGCCGAAGAGACGCTTGAGCCGGCCGATGATGACCCGGACCCCAAATCCATTGGCCATTCGTACACCTTGCCGAGATCCACAGAAAATCCTGGGTTTGTCCGCGCCTGGATACGCCTTTTGGCCGATATGGTCGCTGAGCGCCTAAGGCAGCAAGGCCTGGCAGCGGCAACAACACACCTATGGCTGAACGGGCCGAAAGTAGGCAATTTCGGGGCCCAAAAGACATTCCCTGAAGCCACCAATGACGGCCAGGAGATATTCCGGAGAGTACTTGTTAATATGTCCAAATTAGGGCCAAACACGCCCAAAACAAGGGCTTTAGGCGTAACCTGCAGTAGTTTCACACATACCAGTTATTTGCCTTTATTTGACCAACAGAAGCGCCGGGAAGCGCTCCTGAAGGCGGTAGACAGGATCAATGACCGCTACGGAGACGGCTCGATTTATCCCGCCGTTATTACCTTGACCAGGAAGATGCAATAAAGGGGACGTGTCACTTGGCGAAGTCCCTCCTCAGAGGGAGGACACTCTAAAAATAGTTGAAAGTTTTTTTCCTCTTTTAGCGTCTATATGGCTAAAGGAGGGATTTTTTATGGGTAAGTTGATTATACATAAGGTAATAGAGCAGAAGATATTCGTAATAAGGTGAAAGAAAGTAATCGTTGATAGGGACCTGGCTGAGCTTTACGGAGTAGAAACAAAGCACTTAAATAGGCAGGTAAGGAGAAATATCGACCGTTTTCCTAAAGAGTTCATGTTTCAACTTACCGAGAACGAGAAAAAGGAACTGGTGACAAATTGGCACCAGTTTAAGCCATTAAAGCACTCATACGTGCTGCCATATGCTTTTACGGAACATGGAGTAACTATGGCGGCTATGGTATTGAACAGTGACACTGCCATAAGGATAAGTATTTTTATAGTAAAGACTTTTATCAAACTCCGCGAGATTATTGCCTCTCAGAAGGAATTAATAACCAAGTTTAGCGAGCTTGAGCTAAGGGTAGATAAGCATGACAAAGATATCTTAAATCTGATCAGAGTTATCAAAGAATTATTAGAACCGAAATTTGAGGAAAAGCCGAAGCGGAAGATAGGGTTTTATCCCTAAAAATAGTTATGACTAAGGTATGGTGTCAAGGCAAAAACTGCAACTAATGGTTGCAGAACTAACTCCGCGGGGCGCCCACCAATGGTGCGAGAAATCTCTGAAATAGGGGCCATCCAAGGCCAAATTCCGGGCATTATCTATGCCATAACCAGCCAGAAATCCGCCTCACAAGCTATCCGATAGAGACAACTCAGCGTGAAGGGAAAGACTTATCCACAGCTTATTCCGTGTGCTCCTGTACTTAACATAAGATATATTATAGGACGTTGAGCCTGGGAGCGAACAAGGCTGGAAAGACGCTTGATTTTGGGTTTTTAAGGTTGTGATTCCGGAGGGTTTTGTCTCAGGATCTCTTTTTCGACAGGATCTTTGACATCTGCCGGTGGATCTTCCCGTTAGACGCCAATATTTCTTTTAGGTAATGATTGTAGGGCTTGCCCGAAAACGTGGTCACCTCTCCCCCGGCTTCTTTGACTATGAGCCAGGCTGCGGCCGTGTCCCAGGGATTCAGGCCTAATTCCCAGTAGCCGTCAAGCCTGCCGCAGGCCACATTGCACAGGTCCAGGCTCGCGCTGCCTGCCCTTCTAACTGCCTGCGATGATACGAGGAAATTCCTGAAATGCCTTAAATTTGTCTCCATGGTTTTCCCTAAATTATAGGAAAAACCCGTCATCAAAAGGCTCTTTTTGAGGTTTTTTTGCGAGCTTACTTTTATGCGTTTGCCGTTCAGGAAGGCGCCCTTGCCGCGTTCAGCGAAAAAAAGCTCGCGGCGTTCGGGGTCATATACTATGCCAAGTATGGGTTTTTTGTCTTTTTCCAGGGCTACGGAAATCGAATAAAAAGGGAAACCGTGGGCGAAATTCGTGGTCCCGTCTATCGGGTCTATTATCCATTTGAGGTTCGAGCTTGCCTTGATCTCCCCGATCTCTTCAGACAGGAATCCTATATCCGGGAAAGCCCCGCGCAAAGAACGTATAAGCAAGCCCTCAACCTCGTGATCGACATTCGTCACGAGGTTTATCGAACCCTTGAAGGCTATGCTCTTGATCTTCTTGCTGTTTTCTTTGAGGTATTTCCCGGCTTTAAGGACTATCCGGCAGGCTTCGTTTTTAATAGCTATTTTTTCGGACCCCTATGGGCTTTGCCTGACATGCGTTTCTTTCTTCTTTTGGTCCTGAGTCCTCTAGGTATCGCCATAGTTTGCCTCCTTTTTATTGTTTAGACAGGTGTTTATCTATGTATTCCATAAGCATGTTCTGGTGTTTCTTTTCGGTTTCCAGGAACTCAATGCCGACTAGGAAGGTCCGCTTGCCGTCTTTATCGAGGCGCTCAATGCCGTTACAACCCTCGCACCAGGCGATCTTTCCCCTTAATTTTATGGCTTCTTTTGAGTTTGGCACCGAGATCTCCATATCGATCAGAGAGTCTTTCGGCAGTAGTTCGAATACCAAAATGGAAATACCCGACTTGCTTATGTTTTTTGTGTTGGTCATAAAATCGGATCTCGCGGCAGGGATGAGGTTGTATTTAAGGTCGAGTTCGGTATCGAAACGTTCGCATCTCCTTCTCTCCTTCTCTCCTGCGCAGTATTCCTCGACCTTCCCGCGCGTGGCGTATTTCTCGTTTCTCTTCCTCTCTTCCTTGCACGAGAGGATATAGATCACGAAAAAGACGGCCGCCGTTAGAATGAAAACGAGTATGATGTTCATTTGATTTAGAGTATATACGTTATTTTATCGCCTGTCAATGGATTGCGGCTATACAGTCCAGGTCCGGGATTCGTAATCCGGCCCCGGGAGCCATATCTCTATCTCCCCGGACTCCGGGCAGCGTTCTATCACGGTGCCGGCGGTCTCGACCGTAACCGTCAGCTTTAACAGGTCTCCCGGCCCGGCCTTGATATCTTCGAATTTTATAGCCAATTCCAGTATCTTATCATAGGCGACGGCGGCGTCTCTTTTTACCTCTGCCCATGTCCCGTCTTTCACCTTTTCGGATATTACATATTGCGGATCCTTGCTGTTGCGCAAAAGCGGCGCGGAAACCTTTATTCCTTTTTCCTGGAACAAGAGGTTAAGGTTGAATTCTTCTTTATGTCCGTTCTCCTTGTCCAGGGGAATATCAAACCGTAAATAAAGGGCCTCCGGATCGAAACCGAAATATATCTGTTTTATTATCGTTTCCGACTGGTGCATAGTGCCGCCGCGCTTGCTGGTATCGATCAGGCCCGCGTTTATCCATTCGAAATAGTTCGTGTCCATTCCGTCTATCACGGGTTTTGTGAAACCGTATGGTTCCCTTATGATCTTCGCCTTCTTTGCCCTTATCGGCAAGGATAGGTACTCGGGAGGTTCTTTGCCTATCAGGATGTAGACATTCGCGAGGTGCGACCTGAAGAGCCGGTCGAATTCCTCATCGTTGGCCGAGGAATTGTCATCACCGTACCACCAGTTCCAGTCGCTTCCCTCGGCTACGTAGATCTCTTTCCAGGCCTTCCGGAGGGTATCGGGGTCAGGCTGTTGCTTCTCGTAGTCCTTAAGGACGCTCCTGGTCTCTGAGAGATATTCCCACGCTTTATTCTTTTCCTCGTGTCCTATCCATATGCAGAAGTTAGCGTTTATCCATGAGCCCGGATGGAGCCTGTTGAGCTTATCCTGCGCCGGGAACTCGTCCAGGTATTCCGAGACCGTTACGAATTTTAAAGCCGGGTCGTTCGAAGCGTTCCTGTATAAACAGTTAAGGAAGTCGCCGCCGTCGTTAGGATAAAATTCCCACGCGTTCTCTCCGTCAAGGATTATAGGGACAAGATACGGGACTTTGGATCTCGGGAGCCTCTCCTTGATCGCGCGCAGGCGGTTTAGCAGGTCTCCCGCGGCATTTTCCGCGCTCCAGCTCTGGTATGCGAAGCCTATAGAATCCGATAAGGCCCTGTCCCTGAATATGAGCGATAATCCGCCCTGCTTTCTTTCAAACATATACGGCCTGTAGAGGGCTTCCTGCGTTTTTTCCCTCCCGAGCGACCTGAAGAGTATCTCTTCGTCCGTAGCGGCCCATTTGAGTCCCGCGTCTATTATAAGGTCTGCGGCCTGTTCGCTTACCGACCCCTCTGAAGGCCACATGCCCCTCGGCGGCCTTCCGAACTTCTCCGTATAGAATTTTACCGCCATATCTAACTGCGCCTTGGCGTCTTCCGGATGGCGGAAATTTATCTTGGGCAGCCTGATCTCCGGATAGGATATCTTTGCCGCGTCGGAATCGCACAGTAAAGGCAGTATCGGGTGGAAGAACGGTGAAACCGACACCTCTATGCCGCCCTTCTCCTGCATATCCTTGTAGGTAGGTATTATTTCCCGCATGATCCCTAGCTGCTTTTCCATGACCAGCTTCTTGTCTTCTTCGGAAAAGTACTTCCCTTTCCTGACAAGTTCCTTGAGTTGGGAGTCTTTTTCCCTGAAAACGGGGTCGATCCACGCCAGGTTGAAAAGCAGCTGGAGATCGGTGAAATCCTGGGGGGTGAAACGCTTGGCAGCGGATGAAGCGTCTTCGGAAGAAAAATGTCTCCCCCTTTTTACCAGCAGGTCGTAATATCCCGGGAAGGGTTTTATCATCGTATCCCAATTCGCCATAAAGAAATTGCGCAGGATAAAAAGTTTTTCCTGTTCGGTAAGGTCGGCGGGTTTCTTCAGGGTAAGCTCATAGGACCTGTCTTTTTTCGAGCCGGGATCAAGCATATCCTCTATCTGTTCGATAAGTGACGGAACGAGATTAAAGGTCTGGTGGATACGCGGGAAACCCTGCAGGATCTTTACCATGTCCAGATAATCCTTGACGGCATGGAGCCGGACCCACGGCATGACCGTCTCCCCGGTAACGAGGTTTCTATAGAAGGGCTGGTGCATGTGCCAGACAATGGCTATATATAGAGGAGAATCAGACATGAAGGTCCTTTAAGTTATTCCTGCTCGCTATGTATGGTGAAATTATCGAAGATAATTTCACCGCGCTCGTAGGGATTATCCGCTTCGCGGATAAAAAAACCCCCTGGGGTTTTCGCCCCAGGGGGTTTTCCATCTAACTGATGTTAGAAGGTTACTTTCACACCGCCAGTCACGATCACAGCAGGGGTCGTGCTCTTGGTGAAACCATCATTGTTGTTGCTATAGAACGTCTCCGGAACGAACACGGCGCCAGTTAGATCGAACTGGACATCTTCCGTGTAATCGTACAGGATCGTCGTATCGACCTCATCACCGAGGTTCCTGCTTCTTCCGTCGACCGGTTTCTTCTCGGTCCAGAAGTGCAGCCATCTCGCCTTGATTGAGAGGTCGTCCATCGGTTTCAATCCGCCATCGATGTACATGGTTATCGCGTCTGTTGAACCTGACGGATCTTTCATGTCTAACGTCGAGTAGATGTTACCACCGATGTTGTTGAACGCAGCCTGCTGACCGGCCATGTAACCGCGGATCATGGACAGGGAGTTGCCCCTGAACATCGGATCCCACGCGGTCCACTTGCCGCTGTTGCCGGCGTTCTGGCCTGAAAGAATTTCGACGCCTAAGCCTAAATTAGGTTTGTAGGCGACTTCTTTCCAGGTATAGTTACCATAGGCATTGATAGCCCAGGCCAACTTGCCTCTGTTGATCGAGCCGTTATCGGTGCCTTTGCCCCACGGACCTTCAGAGTCCTTGAGCTGGCCCCACTGTAACGCGCCTTCACCGGAAAGTACGAGGTTCTCGATCGGATCGATATCACCCCTCATACCGAATACATGTGTTTCTTCCTTCTCGTATACCCTAGCTCCTACGCCCGGAACGGACTGGTCCAATATGAAACCGCCGAACGCGGCGCCGGTCGCTGTGTAATCGACTGTGTCAATCAATCCCATGTCATCGTTCAAGCCGGGATTATACTTGAAGAAGTAGTAAGCTTCGGCCTTCGCATTGTACTGGTCGAACTTGTATGCGACATTGGCACCGGCCAACTCTTCATCGACTCTCGCGGTTCCGGTCTGGCTGATCTTCGAATAGATAGCATCAACCGTCCACGGATCCAGGTCTAAGGTCGCGCGTATAGCGTCATAATAGGTAGCGTCGCTAAACTGCAAACCGTTAGGACCGCCCGGCGTGACGAGCTGGTTTCCACCGCCTAAGTTGAAACGGTCAACCGCTAGATCTTGCTGGGGTAACCCGAATGTATTCTGCGGGTCCCTGAAGATACCAGGTCCGACTATGAAACCGTTACCGAATTTCAGGTCCTGACGTCCGACCTTCAATGTCAACGGCTGATAGAAGAACTCTTTCAGCGTTACGAACGCCTTGTTCACCTGTACGCCGTCACCAAGAATGGCATTGTTGCCCCACTTGGTCTGGTTTGACAGAACGATCGAAGCCGAGACGTTATCGGTCAGGTCAGAATCCACTCCGACCTTTATGGTCGAGAGAATGAAGGATTCTGAATCTTCGTTTATGGAGTTGCCTGAACCGGCTATCTGAGGCATAGGAGGAGCAAAGCGCCTTGCTGTGCTTTCTTCGCTCTTTGACGCTAGGTCAAAGTTGCTCATATAGATAGCCTGTTCCTCTACGGAACCGCTAACTTTAATGTTCTGTACCGCAGCGAACGTAGGAGCCGCTATCGCGACTACTATCGCAGCTACGAAGAGAACTTTCATTAACTTCATTTTCGAATCTCCTTGGTTAAGTTATATTCTGAAACAGGTTTAAAAAACAAACCCACGTATTTTCCATTTATATTGCTTATCATCATGATTTTGATAGCTTCCGGCGTTTTAAGTTCATCCCTCCTCTCTCGCCATGTCTGAAACCATCCATGATGGTAGAGCCCAACTTTGTGCTTAAATTAACATAATAGGGGGTGTTTGTCAAGCATTTTTTGCTGTTTTTAGGGTATTTTTTAATGAACCGCCGACGGGCGGTTTATGGCCTTCAGGGCGCTCCCGTAAGCTTCTATTTTCTTTCCATCTCCACGGAACGTTGGATCACTATCTTGAGCTTGGAAGATTCGTCGCCGCTTATGAGCGCTGCCGCTTCGTCGACTGACATACCGGATACGGATTTCCCGTCGATCGAGACGATCTTGTCCTTCGACTTTATGCCGGAAAGGTCGGCCGGTTCACCCACTATGACGCTGTTGATCAGGAGGTCGTTGCCTGCGGCATCCAGGAATATCCCCACCCCGACGAAAGAATGTTTCTGGTAGTCGATCTTTTTCCTGGTAAGTTCGCATTCCCTCTGTACGAGGAAAACAAAAGCGGTATTATCTCCCTTAGAAAGGTAGTCGGTTATCTCTTCAAGGGATTTTCCGCCGGCGGCCATATCATTGATCTGTATTATTTCGTCTTTCGGCCTTAACCCAACGGCTTCCGCTTTTCCGCCGGAGGCGACATTGGACAGGGCTATCGTGCCGTTTGAAGGGTCGATGGTGAAGCCGAACCCGCTTTTGACCTTGTCCTTCTTTTCGGCCGCTTCTCTCTCCCTCTGTTCCAGCTCTCTCCTTTTCTTCGCCTCAGCTTCGCCCTTGATCTTTTCCGCTTTTGCGAGCGCGTCTTTCGCAGGCTGGTAATCCGCGTTCGCCCGGAGGGCTTTATTAAATTGTTCTATGGCGGCATCTAAATTATTTGCAGCGAGGCACTGGTTCCCGAGGTTGACGAGGTTCTCTTCCGCGGGTATTTTTTTTATTTCCGCGATCATGTCCTTATTGACCTTCATCGTGCCGATCTTGATCTTTACGTTGTAATAGTCATTTCCTTCTTCGGTAATTACCCCTTCGATCTTCCTGCCGTCATTTAAGATGATAGTATCGGCGCGGGCCGCAGGCCTAAGGCAGGCCCCCAAGACACAAACGGCAAATACAAAGACAAGGATCCTTCGCATCTTAAACTCCTTTCTATTCCCCCGAAGATGCCTCGGCAGCCGTCTTCGGATCATCATCGAATCCTATTATAGTGATATCATCCGGAATTCGCAACTCATTTTCCGGGATATCATTTTGGCGCGGCTTCCTTAAGACAAACTCGGGGCGGCCGTCAAGCGTTTACTTTAAGGGTGATTTCGGTTTTTCGGATTTCGGGCCTACGGAGATGGTGATCGTGGATTTGGTCCTGTTGCCTTCTATTACAACGATGCAGTTTTGTCCGGGTTTTTCGAAACTCATCTGTTTCAACCCGAATTCTATTGTGTTAATCGGCTGCCAATTGTAAACGGGCATATTCTGTTTATAGAACTGCATGACGGATTCCTGCCCGGCCTTGCCCTCGTATCTCAGGACGCCTGCCCTTACGGATTCGGTCTGGAATATGAATGATTCTTTGGAGAGTTGCGAAAAACCCGCGGGTACGGGAATATCGTCAAATCTCAGTAGCGGGGAAACGGCAAGATTTTTTTCAACGGCGGATGACCCCTGGCCGGTCGTAGCGCAGCCGCCGGCAGACAGGGTGATCAGTGGAATCAGAAAAAAATAGATCGCGACGCGAAAACAGGGTCTTTTCATCTTTTCCCATAGTAAGAGAGGGACAGAATTTCTTCCATCCCTCTATTTATTATAATGTCCTATAGGAACTGTATTAACTGATGTTATTTCGTCGGCTGTCCGATGAATTCTGGGTTCAACCAGGTTTTTTCATACGGAGGAATCGGGAACGTTACGGTGTCAAAAAGACCAGAGGCCGTCCTGACTATACCCTTAACCGTTCCTTTCAGGCCACCAACGATGACGCCGAATACCGGATTGCTCTCCTTTATCGACTTATCCATCGCGATAGGGATCTCAACCCAACCTGTCGCAAAGTTGGCTAAACCTCTGCGCAGTTTGCTTCCGGCATTAGCAGCATAGCTCGGTACTGCCATTCCGATAAGCAATGATATAACAAAGAGTACCAGCACCATTTTCCATACGTTGTTCTTGAACATGATTTTTTGTGTCACCTCCTCTCGGTTAACATCATTGAGCAAAATATAGCATAGTAGTAATTTTTTGTCAATAAAAAAATTATAAATTGACTAAAAGTGACAAAGAATTGATAAAAATCGCCTTTATTTGAACGGCCGAAAGCCCGCACCCCATAAGGATATTTTCCGCCATGTCTTCCGTGATCAGGTCTTCCGGATCGTGTGAGTCGGTATTTAAGACGAGCTTTGCCCTCGCCTGCGCGGCGACGCGGGCGACATGCCCGTTCGTGAGCGAATGGCCGTTTTTTGCCGTTATCTCAAGATATATGCCGCGTTTCGCGGCGGTCCTGGCGTCTTTTAACGTTATGAGGCCGGGATGGGCGAGAATGTTTATATCGCATTCGAGCGCCGCAGCGTTCGTCCCGGGTATGACCGGCTCGACTATCGTCTCTCCGTGGACTAAAATTAATTTTATGCCGTTGGCGCGCGCGTATGTCACGAGTCCCCGCAGGTCTTTGGGCGGGACATGGGTGAGCTCTATCCCCGGAACCACTTTTATCTTCGATGATGTAAGGACCTTGGCCGCTTTGACTAACCTCGGTACGAGAAAATCGATATTGGAGGCGTCGGCGTGGTCGGCCAGGCCAATGCCCTTATAGCCGACAGCGTAAGCCCTCCTCACTAATTCCGACGGCAGGAGCGACCCGTCGCTTAATAATGTATGCGTGTGGAAGTCTATCATAAAAGGGACCTTTCGTTATCGTCCTTGGTATATCTGGTGGGCCTGAGAGGACTCGAACCTCCCGCACGCGGTTTAGGAAACCGCTGCTCTATCCAGATGAGCTACAGGCCCGGAACTAAAATTCTATCAGCGAGAAGATCCGGTGATCCTTAAGGCGTTCACGGCCTTTAAGGAATGTCAATTCGATGAGGAAAGCGACCTCGACTATCTTGCCCCCCATCTTTTCGATGAGGCCGGATACGGCGCTCATCGTGCCGCCTGTCGCCAGCAAGTCGTCGATCAGCAGGACATTGTCACCGGGGTTTATCGCGTCCTTGTGTATCTCGAGCGAATCGGTCCCGTATTCCAATGCGTACTCGACCCTGTGCGTCTCATGCGGCAATTTGCCTTTTTTGCGGACCGGGACGAGGCCGGCGCCTAGTTTATAGGCTATGGCGCTGCCGAAGATGAAGCCCCTCGCCTCGATCGAGACTACCTTGTCTATCTTCTTTCCTTTATATCTTTCAACGAGGCAGTCTATCGCCTCCTGAAATTTCCTGCCGTCCTTGAGGAGAGTGGTGATATCCTTGAATATTATACCCTTCTTCGGGAAATCGGGTATATCGCGGATCGACTTTTTCAGTTCTTCAACGATCTTAGGATTATCCATTATTGCATCTCCTGGGTCGTCATGTTCTTCCTGAGTTTCCTTAATGCCGCCTCTTCTATCTGCCTTACCCTCTCCCGCGTTATCTTGAATTTTTCCGCCACCTCTTCGAGCGTATGCGGGGCATCGTCCTTAAGGCCGAACCGCATGTTGAGGATCTCCTGCTCCCTCTTGTTCATTTTTTTGAAGAGGTCGGCGATCTTCTCCTGGCGCAGGAAGTTCGACAACTCCTCGCTGGCCGAAGACGCCTTGGTGTCCTCGATGAGGTCCATCATGGTCCCGCTGTCGTCTTCGCCTACCGGCGACTCGAGCGAAGTAGGCTGCGTCATTACGGTCTCGAGCTCCTGCGCCTTCCTTACGGGTATCTGCATCGACTTCGCTATCTCGGCGGTCGAAGGTTTCCTTCCCAGTTTCTGGGAAAGCTTTTCGATGGTCTTCTTCCACCTCGACGTCAGCTCCATCATGTAGACCGGGATCCTGACCGTCTTTCCCTGGTTTGCGACCGCGCGGAGGATGTATTGTTTTATCCACCATGCGGCGTAAGTCGAGAAACGGAACCCCTTATTGTGGTTGAATTTTTTTACGGCCTTCATCAGGCCGAGGTTGCCTTCTTCTATAAGGTCCAGCAGCGGAACACCGAAGTAGCTGTATTTCTTGGCTATGCTGACGACAAGACGGAGGTTCGATTGTATCATCCTCTTCTCCGCTTTGACGTCGCCTTTTTTAGCCAGTTTGGATAACTCTACTTCCTCTTCGGCGGTCAAAAGCGCTATCTTCTCTATATCCTTGAGATACGCCTTGATCGGTTCCATGGCCGGTCCTTATTTTTCCTTAAGTACAGCCTGCGCCGCGGCAAGCCTTGCGATAGGCACGCGGAACGGCGAGCAGCTCACGTAGTCCATCCCTACCCTGTGGCAGAACTCCACTGAACGCGGGTCTCCGCCGTGTTCGCCGCAGATGCCGACCTCGAGGTCCTTGCGGCCTTTCCTGCCCCGTTCGATGCCTATCTTGATTATCTCTCCGATGCCTTCCTGGTCGATCGTCTGGAACGGGTCGTCCGGGAGTATACCCTTCTTCAGGTAATCCGGGAGGAACCCGCCGATGTCATCGCGCGAGAAACCGAAGCCCATCTGCGTCATGTCGTTGGTCCCGAACGAGAAGAACTGGGCTACCGTCGCGAGCTTGTCTGCGACTATCGCGGCCCTCGGTATCTCTATCATCGTCCCGAACATGCACTTTATGGCCTTGAGGTTATATTTCGAGACAACCTCGTTGTATACCCTCTTATATATTGCCAGCTGGTCGCTTAGCTCTTTAACGTCGCATACGACCGGTATCATTATCTCAGGATAGGGCTTCTTGCCTTCCTTGATAAGCTCGGCGGCAGATTCGAATATCGCGCGGATCTGCATCTCGCTAACCTCGGGATAGGTCACCCCTAAACGGACGCCGCGGTGGCCCATCATCGGGTTCGACTCATGCAGGTTCTCGGCGCGCTTTGAAAGCTCATCCATGGATATGTTCAGGTCCTTGGCGAGTTGCTCGAGTTTATCCTTCTCGCGCGGCACGAACTCGTGCAGCGGAGGGTCGAGGAGCCTGATGACGACCGGATAACCGTCCATCGCCTCGATCGTCCCCTTGATGTCTTTCTTTACGTAAGGGTAGAGCTCGTCTATCGCCTTCTTCCTCTCTTCAAGCGTATTCGAGACGATCATCTTCCTTAATATAAAGAGCGGCTCGTCCGAACCCTTGCCGTAGAACATGTGCTCTGTCCTGAAGAGGCCGATGCCTTCGGCGCCGAACTGGCGCGCCCTTGTAGCGTCTTCCGGTGTATCGGCATTGGTCCTGACCCCAAGCTTCTTTATGGTGTCGCAGACTTTAAGGAAATCGTTGAGCAATTGGTTTTCAGAGGAAGCGTCCATCATCGGCAGCTTACCCTCGTAGACGTTGCCTTTTGTGCCGTTCAAGGTTATCCAATCGCCTTCCTTAAGGGTCTTGCCTTCGGCACTCATCTCTTTTTTATCGTGATCGACGTGCAGCGCGCCGCATCCTACGACGCAGCATTTGCCCCATCCGCGCGCGACAAGCGCCGCGTGCGAAGTCATGCCGCCGCGCGCCGTAAGTATGGCCTCCGCAGCCCTCATGCCTTCGACGTCCTCGGGATTGGTCTCCTCGCGGACGAGGATGACTTTCTTTCCCTGCTTCCTCCATTCGACCGCGTCATGCGCGGAAAACACTATCTGGCCGCACGCGCCGCCCGGACCGGCCGGAAGGCCTTTTGCCATGGGCTTGTGCGCCAATTCGACTTTCGGGTCGATGATAGGATGCAAAAGCTCATCGAGCTGCGCCGGTGTCACGCGCATCACCGCGGTCTGCTTATCTATCAATTTTTCCTTGAGCATGTCGACAGCCATGCGGACAGCCGCCGGCCCGTTGCGTTTCCCGGAACGGCATTGTAGCATGAAGAGCCTGTCCTTCTCGATCGTGAACTCGATGTCCTGCATGTCATGGTAATGCTTTTCAAGGCGCCTGCGGAAATCTACCAGTTCCTTGTAGATCTTCGGCATTACCTCTTCAAGCGTCTTTAAGGATTTATTATGTTCCGACTTCGAATAGCCGTTTATCGGGCCCGGCGTGCGGATACCCGCAACGACGTCTTCGCCCTGAGCGTTAATAAGGTATTCCCCGTAGAAACCGTTCTCGCCGTTTCCGGGGTTGCGGGTGAAGGCGACGCCTGTGGCCGAATCCTCACCCATGTTACCGAAGACCATCGTCTGGACGTTTACGGCCGTGCCCCATTCGTCGGGTATCGCCTCGATGCGGCGGTAGCTGATCGCGCGCTTGCCGTTCCATGAAGCGAATACCGCGCCGATCCCGCCCCACATCTGTTCCATCGGGTCGTCGGGGAATTCCTTTTTGAGGGTTTCCTTTATCTTTGCCTTGTACTGGTTGCAGATCACCTTGAGGTCGTCGGCGGTCATGTCCGTATCGCTGGAATATCCTTTTTCCTTCTTTAACTTATCCATTATCCTTTCCAGCTGCTTGCGGATGCCCATATCGTCCGCCGGCTCGATGCCTGCGGCCTTTTCCATGACAACGTCCGAATACATCGTTATCAGCCTGCGGTATGCGTCGTATACGAAACGCGTGTTGCCGCCGCTCTGTTTGATGAGGCCCGGTATGGTCTTCTCGGTAAGGCCGACGTTCAAGACCGTCTCCATCATGCCCGGCATCGATTTGCGCGCGCCGGAACGGACCGATACCAGGAGAGGGTTGACAGGATCGCCGAATTTCCTGCCCATCAATTTCTCGACCAGCACCAGCGCTTTATTGACCTGTTCCTTGAGCGCCGCCGGATATGTCCTTTTGTTCTGGTAATAATATGTGCAGACATCGGTGGTGATGGTGAACCCCGGAGGGACCGGGAGCTTCAGGTCCTTATGGCCTGCCATCTCGGCCAGGTTTGCGCCTTTTCCGCCGAGGAGGTTCTTCATGCTCTCGTTCCCGTCGGCTTTTCCGCCGCCGAATGAATAGACGTATTTTTTGTTCCCCTTTACCTTCGCAGCAACCTTTTTACTCCCCATCTTCGTCTGTTACTCCTTTCGCATGTTTATGTTCTATTCTATCTTTATTTTTGAGAGGTCTGCCGCCTTATCTACGTAAACGGCATGTATCGCCTTAAGCAGCGATAACCTGTTCGTCCGCAACACCTGGTCGTCTGCGTTGACGACGACCTTCTCGAAGAATAAATGGATCGGCCCGCCAAATGCCTCCGCGTACAACTTTGTCGCCCCGGCGTAATCGCCTGCGTCGATCCTCTCCCCTATCTTTCCTTTACTCTTCTCGTATATCTCCCAAAGGTCGCGTTCGAGCTGTTCTTTGAACAGCTCTGGCCTCACCTTGGCGGTTTCTCCCTTGAAATCCTTAGCGCCTTTAAGTATATTGGAAGCCCTTTCCACTACCTTTGCGGCTTCCAAGAAATACTTGGCTTGGGCTATTGAGGAAAAATCTTCGAGTTTCTTGTTCAACCGGTCAAACCTGCCGATCCTCGGCGACAAAACAGAATCTATGATATCATCTTTATATTTTTTGTCCAGTAAAATATTCTTAAGCCTCTCCTTCTGGAAGGCGATTATCTGCGCTTTTACCGACGCTTTGTCGCAGGACAGAACGCCGCCATAGAGCTCGAATGCCTTATCGAACAGGTCATCCAGGGAGACAGGGTATTTCCTCTCCGAGAGGATCTTGAGCAGGCCGAGGGATGCCCTGCGGGTACCGTACGGGTCCTCGCTGCCGGTCGGGATGAATCCTATGGCATAGAAGCCGGTTATGGCGTCCACCTTGTCGGCGATGGCCAACACGCCCGGGATATTGCCGGCAGGTAGGGGATCGTTCGGCCCTTTAGGCAGGTAATGTTCGTATATCGCCTTGCAGACTTCCCTGTCTTCGCCGGTCTTCAGCGCGTATTCCCTGCCTACGATGCCCTGAAGGTCGGGGAATTCCTTGACCATCTGCGTCACCAGGTCGGTCTTGCACAGTAGAGCGGCAAGTTCGGCCTTCTTCTTCTCTTCCTCAGGCAGGCCCAGGAGGTCTGCGATGTAACGCGCCAATTTTTGGAGCCTTATCGTCCGTTCGTACATGGTGCCAAGCTTTGCTTGGAACACCACGCCTTTTAACGAATCGATCCTCTCCTCAAGCTTCACCTTGAGGTCTTCGCGCAGGAAGAAAATGCTGTCTTTTAGTTTCGCGTTCAGTATCGACTCGAACGTCCCGCGTATCAGGGCCGTATCCTTATGCTTTCCGTTCAGGATGGCGACGAACGCGGGAAGCGCCCTTCCCTTGTTGTCCTTAAGGAGGAATATCTTCTGGTTCTTCGCCATCGAGCTTTCGAGGACCTCTACCGGGAGTTCCAGGTATTCCTTCGCGAATTTACCCGTGAAACCTACCGGCGACTCCGAGAGGAACGTGACCGTCTCTAGGAGCGCCTGGTTGTATTCTGCCGCAGCATCCTCGGCCCTCGCGGAGTCTTTAAGGATGGCGAGTATCTTTTTCCTCCTCGCCTCCTGGTCGAGGATTACGCCGTATTTTTTTAATTTAAGGAAATAGTCTCCGGCGGACCTTATCTTCACCGGTTCCATGACCGCGCTCTCGTAACGCGGAAGGCGCGTGGAATCCGATGACGCCAGCGAGCCGAATTTGAAAGGGACCCGCTCGTCACCGTATAGGGCCAGTATCGAGCGGACAGGCCTCGCGAATTTTACGCCGCCGGCCTCCCATCTCATGGCCTTTGGGAACTTGAGCGAGGCGATTATCTTCGGCAGGGAATCGGAAAGGACTTTTCCTGCCGGGAGGGACTCCTTCGCCCTCTCTATGAAGATATATTCACCCCTCTGCGTATTTTCTATCTTTATATCTTTTATTTCCGCGCCCTTGGACTTAAGGAAACCGAGGCACGCCTGCGTCGGCCTGCCGTCTTTATCGAAGGCGGCCTCTTTCGACGGACCGTTTATCTTCTCACGCTGAGGTTCCTGCCCCGGAGCGAGGCCTTCCACGAGGATGACCAGCCTGACCGGCGTGGCGAACGATCTTATAGCATTGAATTTAAGACGGTCCCCGGAAAGAGCGGCTGATACGGCCGAATGCAGCTGGTCAAGCGCGGGCGTTATATATCCCGCCGGCAGTTCTTCGCTGCATATCTCCATCAGGAAATCAGGGGTGACTGGTTTTTTATTTTTCATTTTTTCCGTTCAATCTCTCCAGGTAAAGGACGGCGCATGACTTCGCGAGGTTTCTTACCCTGGCTATGTATGTCGGGCGTTCGGTCGTGCTTACCGCCCCGCGCGCGTCGAGCATATTAAAGGCATGCGATGTCTTTAGCGTAAATTCGTAAGCCGGCGTCAACAGCTTCTCATTTAAAAGCCGCTTCGCCTCTTTCTCGTAGGCGGCGAAGAGCTCGGTATACATCTTCGCGTCGCTTACTTCGAAGTTATATTTCGAGCATTCCCTCTCGTCATTTTTGTGTATATCGCCGTAAGTGTGGGTCTTGTCCCACTTCAGTTTGTAGAGGTCGTATTCTCCCTGAATGAACATCGCTATCCTCTCGAGCCCGTAAGTTATCTCGCAGGGTATGACCTCCAGCTCTATCCCTCCCACCTGCTGGAAATATGTGAACTGTGTCACCTCGAGGCTGTCGAGCCAGACTTCCCATCCCAGGCCCGATGCCCCCAGCGTCGGCGATTCCCAGTCATCCTCTACGAACCTGAAATCGTGCTTCTTCAGGTCTATGCCGAGGCTCTCGAGGCTGTCGAGGTACAATGCCTGGACGTTCTCCGGCGCAGGCTTAAGGATGACCTGGTACTGGTAATAGTGCTGCGCCCTTAAGGGGTTATCCGAGTACCTCCCGTCTGTCGGGCGCCTCGACGGCTGGACGAACGCGACATTCCAGGGCTCTTTATCCAGGCTCCTGAGGAATGTCAGGGGATGGAACGTCCCGGCTCCCATTTCGATGTCATACGGCTGCGCCAGGAGGCAGCCCTTATCCGCCCAGTATTTCTCAAGCCCCATTATCAGGTCCTGGAAGGTCATGGCTTTTGTCTTCATGGCTTTAATTTTTGTATCTCCCTTATGAATTTTTTCGACCTTAGCGGCCTATCGAGGTGCGACGCCAGGAGCTTTTCCACGAGCGAACCGAGTTCCTGCTCTATCGATTTCGATATCCTGAACTTCAGCAGTGAATCCCACGCCGCGTTCTTGAGCCGGTTGAAGGTCTGCGCTGTCCCCGGCGACACTTTTATCCCGCCGACGTTACTGCCTTCGGCGGTAGGGCCGAAACCCAAAAGCGTCAGCAGCCGTATCTCGAATACGCGGGTTATCTTTGTCGGTTCAGATCCCTTGGACAACAGCCTCAGTGAGTTAAGGAGCAGCCCGTATATATCGCCGTTATTTTCGGCCGGCTCGGTCAGCTCATCGACCAGTTCGACCAGGTACGTCGCGTACGCTATCGCGCTAAGGCTTTTGCGAATGCCGAAGAACCCGTCTGCCAGGTCGCACTGGGTTATGTTCTGGAATTCGCTCTTGGTTTTTTCATAGAACACTATCTTGTTCAGGCCGAACAATTCGGCGGAACTCCCGTATTTCGACCTGTCGCCGCGGATCCCCTTCAGGACCCCTTTTATCTTGCCGAAATCTTTGGAATAAAAAGTCGCCAGCATGCTTGTTTCCCTGAGGTCCCGCCTGTTCAGGACGACGGCCTCAGTTGTTTGTATCGCCATCCCTCATCTTTATTTTGACCCTTTCGGGTAGCGGGACGATCCCTGCCGAGATGACCAATTTCAGGGCTTCTTCTATGCTTATATCAAGGGGTATTATCTCGTCTTCGGGCACGAGGATAAGAAAACCCGACGCCGGGGTCGGACTGGTCCCTATAAGAACGCTTATCAGTTTTTTCCCTCTCGCGTCATGGGCCGTCTCCTTCCCTTCTGAGGTAACGAACCCTATTGAATAGATGCCTTTTCGCGGATATTCGACAAGCACCGCCCTTTTAAAGATACCCTGCGATTGCCCTAGCAGCGCGTGGCTTATTTCTTTGAAGGCGTCGTATATCCTTCCAAGCAACGGGAACCGGGAGACCTTCTTTTCAAGATAAGAGAAGAATTTTCTCAGCAAGATGAGCCTTGTGGCGAAACCTATGAGCGAAATACCGATAACAAGAAAGACAAGGGTGAGGACTTTCGCCACATATTCGAGAAAGGCGCTGTCAAGGATGAAAGGCCGCAGGAAATTCGCTATGGGCTCAAGCAGGAAATAGTTGGTTTTATCTACGGCGAATTTTACCAGCCAGATGGTTATTAAGGCCGGAAGTATCACCGCGACGCCCGCGATAAAATTTCTTCTTATGCTTATAAACATATCAACCCCTGTATAAAAGTTCGAATATCAGAAGCGTGGCGAGTATGCCGACCACAGATCCGGCTATCGCCTCCCATGCCGTATGCAGCCCTTTCCTTACCCTCGATATGGCCAACAGCATCGCCATCAGGAAGGCGAGCGCGGAGGCCACGCCGTTTAGGGTAAGCAGCGTTATTACGGTAAAGATAGAGAAACCGAGCGCCGAATGGCCGCTGGGCCAGCCGCCCCTTAGCGGCGTCCCTCTCCTCAAGAGAATCTTGGTCAGTATCACCAGGAAGATTACCGCGACGAGCGCGATGAAAGTGATGTGCCAGGGCGATTGCCTTATGCGGGAGATGCCCTCAGAGAGGTCTATTAGTTTTACCGTCCTGAAGAAGATCAAGTATCCGACTATGACAGCGTAAACGGACGTGACGAAGACGCACCCTGCCGCGATATCCTTCGCCAGCTTGGCCATATGGTGGAATTCCTTGGTGAACATATCGACGGCCAGTTCGAGGGCGGTATTGAACATCTCGGCTACGATCACCAGGGTGACCGCGCTCAAAAGCAGGATGAATTCCACGGGCGGCAGTCCCGCGATCAGGCCGAGTATTATGACCGCCGCGCCTATCACAAAATGGATGCGCATATTCCGCTGGGTCTTGAGCGTATGCTTAAGCCCCTCGATCGCGTAATTGAAAGACTCTGTAAGCCCGCGTTTTTTCATAATCCCCGGAGGATCCTTCCTTCCGCCCTTCTCATCTCTTTCCTTTTCGACGAAGAGGTATCGTCGTATCCGGAGAGATGGAGTATCCCGTGCACGATGTATAATCTCAATTCTTCCGCCGCCGTGGACCCGAAACGCCTGGAATTTTTTGCGGCCGTTTGCGCCGATATGGCGATATCCCCGCTCTCGAAGGCTATCACGTCTGTGCTCTTATCCCTTTTCCTGTATTTTTTATTCAACCTTCTTATTCCCGCGTCATCCGTAAAGAGTATGCAGATACGGTCCCTCTTCCGCCCGGCCATCGACAATATCTTTTCAGCGCACTTTACGGCTGCCTTTTTCGGGAACGGCAGCTTTACGCCTTCGGTCAATACTGCGACGCGGCCCGGCTTAGGCACCCTTATTCCTTGCCGTTAGGGTACTGGACCCTGGTGTGGTATACGCCTGTCAGGACCTTAGTGAAGGTGACCGCTATTATATTCAGGTCCTTTAAGGTAAGGTCGCATTCGTCCAGCTGGCCGTCGATGAATTTATTGTTTATTATCCGGCGGACAAGTTCCTCGAGGTTCGCCGGGGTCGGGTTATGCAGGGTGCGCGACGCGGCCTCTACCGAGTCCGCCAAATGGACTATCGCGGTCTCCTTGGTCTGGGGTTTCGGGCCGGGATAGCGGAACCCCTCTTCCTCAAGCTTATTGAGGTCCTCAACCGATTCCAAAGCCCTCTGGTAGAAATAATATATGAGCCCGGTCCCGTGATGCTGCTCGATGAAATCCATCAGGGCGCTGTTCAGGCCGGCCTTCTTCGCTTTTTCGAGGCCGTCTTTCACGTGGTTTATTATTATGAGGCTCGACATCGTCGGCGCAAGCTTGTCGTGCTGGCTTTCGGTCATGGGCTGGTTCTCGGCGAAATATTCGGACTTCTCCACTTTTCCGATATCGTGGTAGTAAGACCCGACCCTTGCCAGGAGCCCGTTCGCGCCTATCGCGTCGCAGGCCGACTCGGCGAGGTTTCCCACTATCAGGCTGTGGTGGTAGGTGCCCGGCGCCTTGAGTATCAGTTCCTTTAGCAGCGGATTATTCGGGTCGGCCAATTCGAGCAGGGAGATGTTCGTCGTTATCTTGAATAGCGATTCGAATATATGGAGTGTGCCCACGATGATTATCCCGACCGCGATGCCGTTCATCAGGAACATGGACGCGTCCTTGAATATTACGCTGCTTTCGAGGTTATTAAGTATGCCGAGGCCGATGACGCAGACGGCGTTAGTGACGCCGACGACCATGCCCGCCTTGAAGAGCTCGGATCTTTTCCTTACCGCCCTAACCGTGTATATGCCTACCACGCTGCCGGCGATGAATACCAGCGTCGAATCGAACCTTTCGCCGGCCACCAACCCGGCGAGGATGCTCAATACCATGGCGATGATTATGGCCGGCCTCACGCCCAACAAAAGGCCGATCAATATCGGCACTATCGCTACCGGCACGAAATACGCGGGGCCGTTCGAAAGGGAGATGGCCTTGCCTATCGCCGTGATCACTACGGCCATGGCCGCCATAAGTACGAGATGCCTGTTGTTTGAGTAAATCGAGGGTTCGTAATATTTTAAATAAAGTCCTGTTATGATGACAAGTATGATCACGATGAAAAAGATGCCCAGTATCGACAGCGCGAACCTTTGTTCGGATACCGAGGCCGCGCGCAGGGCCTCGAATTTCGCGAGATGGAACGGCGTTATCCTCTCTCCCCTGTTGGCTATCAGCTCGCCCTGGACGATATCTATGGATTTCTCCTGGGCAGGCACACCAATTATAGCTTCCTCGCGCCGGCTGGAGGTTTCGACCGCATTCGATTTTAGATTGGCGGATACGGTTGCCGAGACGATATCCCTCATAGCGGATTTAAGTTTATTGTCGGACAGGGTTGAGTCGGCGAATAAAGGCTGTGAGGGATTCTGGAAGTCGGAGGCGGCCTTAAGGTTCTTGACTTCGGCGCCATATTCTGTTTTTCCGGAAATGTTCCTGACCGTTATGGAGGGCTTGTCCTGTTTTTTCAGGTTTTCTTTATCTTCGGCCGGGATGACGCCCTGCGAAAAGATAACCTCCATCTGGCCAAGGATAGGCGCCTCCGCCTTTTCGGATTCCGGGGAAGCCAGCAGCGCTTTGAAGTCGTTATCGGAAAGTTCGATCTTGCTTGCGGACCTGAGTTTTGCGATCCGGTCCTCAAGTCCTGTATCGCCCGCCGCTTTCAGTTCTTTGAGCGCGGAGAAGAGGGCCCTGATATTTTGCGCGGACTTATCGTATACGGCCGGGTCGATGTCGTAAACATCTCTTATGGAGAGCGCCGCCTCGTTTTTAAGCCTCGCGGTCTTTTCCGCGTCTAATCCGGCATTGAACGAGAAAGCGACCGGGGCGTATATATTCCTGTCCGCGACCTTGCCTACCTGCGGCTGGCCGCCGTAAGGGGTCTTGCCTATGTATATGACCGATACGAGCGCCACACAGGTCATGGCGGCAATAAGCCACCTCACCGTTATCTCCCGCGGCATAGGTTCAGGTCTTTTGAATATATCCATGCGCTGCACCTTATTTGACGTTATATTTCTCGTACGCCTTTATGATGTCCTGCACCAGTTCGTGGCGGACGACATCGTCGCCTGTAAAATATGTGAACTTTATTCCCTCGATCTCTTTCAGGACTTCCTGCGCCTGCAGAAGGCCGACCGCCTTCCCTCCGGGCAGGTCGCTCTGCGTGAGGTCGCCGGTTATTACCGTCTTCGAATCGAAACCGAGCCTTGTCAGGAACATCTTCATCTGTTCGGCGGTCGCATTCTGCGCCTCATCGAGGATCACGAAAGAGTCGTTGAGGGTCCGGCCGCGCATGAACGCGAGCGGGGCCACCTCTATCACTCCTCTTCCCAGGAAACGCTCTACCTTGTCGAGGTCCATCATCTCGTAAAGCGCATCATATAAGGGACGGAGGTACGGAGACACCTTCTCTTCTATATCGCCCGGGAGGAAACCGAGGCTTTCCCCGGCCTCTACCGCGGGCCTGGTCAGGACTATGCGGCTTACGTGGCCGAGCTTTAACGCGTTGATAGCCATGGCCATCGCCAGGTATGTCTTGCCGGTGCCTGCAGGCCCGATCCCGAAGACGATGTCGAATTGCCTTATCGCGTCGACATAATTCTTCTGGCCGGCCGTCTTCGGGGTCACGAATTGCTTTTTCGACATTATCTCTATCTTGTCGAGATAGATGGAGTGGAGGTCGAGGATCGTGTTGTCGCGTAGCGCCTTTACCGCGTAAAGGATCTCATGCTGGTGGATAGGCCGGCCCATCCTGATTATGTCCAGGAGTTGTCCGAACAGCCTCGAGGCCTTCTCGACGTTCCTGCCCTCGCCGCCTATGGTAAGGTTCTCGCCCCGGGCGGTGATCTTAACCTCGAATTCCCCTTCGATCGCCTTGAGGTTTTCGTCATGCCGGCCGAAAAGGACGCGGGCCTCCTCGTCGCTTAAAAGCTTAAAGGTCTTGTCCATATGCCCTTATTTTGTATATTCGTTCCCTTCTGTTTCCGCGCCGGCGTTTGTCTTTGGGACTTTGATCGTCATGCCGGGACGGATCTTATCAGGTGACTTGAGGACGTCTTTGTTGATGTCGTAAAGCTTCTTCCACTTCTTGGTAGTCCCGTATAGCTTCTGCGATATCTTCTGCAGCGTCTCGCCCTTCTGGACCTTATAGTTGACCAGTTCTTCTTTCTTCTCTATCGAGGTGATAGGCCGTTCATCGGACTCTGTCCCGAAATTCGTTGTGGGTTCCGGAGCCGTCGCGGATGTTTCCATTGCTTTTTTCGGCACCCTGTTTTCTCTCTCTATCGCCGGCGCCTCTACCTGGACTTCTATATAGGTCTTTGTGGGTTTCCTTTCGCCTACAGCAGGCGCGGTTCCCATCAGATATCCCTGGTTACCCGCTGAACTTGACAGTTCCTGGTCGACCCTCTCCCTCGTAACCATCTTTGTCGTGACCGAGCATCCGGTCAACGCCGTGATTATGACCGCCAAAGCCAAAAACACAAATAACTTCTTCATTCCCCTCCTCCTTTATTTTTTGAGGTTTAATCCCAGTTCTTTTAATTGTTTTTCCGATACGTCTGAAGGCGCGCCGGTCATGAAACAGACCGCCTTCTGTGTCTTCGGGAACGCTATTACATCCCTTATGCTTTCAGAGCCGGTCATCATGGCTATCAGCCTGTCGAGGCCGGGAGCTATGCCGCCGTGGGGCGGTGCGCCGTATGAAAAGGCATCGAGAAGGAAACCAAACCTTGCCTTTATCTCCTCTTCGCTAAGGCCTATCGCCTTGAATATCTTCAACTGGGTCTCCCTGTTGTGTATCCTTATCGAGCCCGAGCTTATCTCGGTGCCGTTCAATACCAAGTCATACGCCTTAGCCCTGACTTTTTCCGGATGAGTATCGATGAGCCCGATGTCCTCATCATACGGCGCCGTGAAAGGATGGTGTTCCGCTTCCCATCGCTTCTCCTCGTCGTTATATTTAAACCACGGGAATTCCACGACCCAGAGGAAATCGAATTTATTTTTATCTATCAGGCCGTATTTTTCCGCGAGCGCCACCCTGAGGTGAGCGAGGACGTCATTTACGGTCTCCTTCTTGTCGGCGACAGCCAGGATCAGATCGCCTTTCGCGGCGTCCATTTTCTTTAACATCGCCTTCACGCGCCCCTCATCGAAAAATTTCGCGATCGGGCAATCTACGGCGCCGTCGCCTGCCTTGAAATATGCGAGCCCCTTCGCCCCGAGCTTAATAGCCAGCTCTGTAAGCCCGTCTATCTCGCTCCTTGAGATGTCCGCCTTGCCTTTTAAATTCAACGCCTTTATTATCCCGCCTCCGGCGATGACTTTTTCAAAGGTCTGGAATTGGCCGCCCTTTAATGTATCCGTGAGGTCCGAGAGTTCCATGCCGAACCTGGTATCCGGCTTATCGGTGCCGAACCTCTCTATCGACTCGCTGTGCTTTATCCTCGGGAACGGCGTCTTTAGCTCTACGCCTATCCCTTCTTTGAATATGGCCTTTATCAGCCGTTCGGTCAGGCCGAGGATGTCATCGACATCCACAAAAGACATCTCGATATCGAGCTGGGTGAACTCGGGCTGCCTGTCGGCCCTGAGGTCCTCGTCCCTGAAACATTTCGCGATCTGGAAATACCTGTCCATCCCCGCGACCATGAGGATCTGTTTGAATAATTGCGGCGACTGCGGCAGGGCGAAGAATTTCCCTTGGCTTAGCCTGCTCGGCACGAGGTAGTCCCTGGCGCCTTCGGGCGTGGATTTCGTCAATATCGGCGTCTCGACCTCGATGAATCCTTCCGATTCGAGGAAGTTCCTTGTTATGTGGCAGACCTTGTGCCGTATTATCAGCTTATCGCGCGAGGCCTTGCGCCTTAGGTCGATGAACCTGTACGTGAACCTCATCTCCTCGGATACCTGTCCCTCGTCATCTATCTCGAACGGCGGGGTCTGCGCGGTGTTTAGTATCGTAAGTTTTGAAACGGCTATCTCGATCTCTCCGGTCTTTAATTTGGGATTCTCGGTGCCTTTTGGACGGCACGCGACTTCTCCTTCGACCATTATGACGTATTCGCCGCGCAAAGATTCGGCCGCGTCGTGGAGTTCCTTTGATTTAGAGGGATTGAATACGATCTGGGTCAGGCCGTACCTGTCGCGCAGGTCAATGAAGATAAGGCCGCCGTGGTCGCGCCTCCTGTGCACCCAACCGGCCAGGGTGACTTTCTTGCCGAGGTCTTTGGCTGTCAATTCACCGCAGGTGTGCGTCCTGTACATTTATTTGATGAATATCCTTTCCATTTCCGAGGCGAAGCTGCGTTCCGGTACCGCGGTCTGTTCCTTGGTCGACATGTTCCTTAAAGTTATCGTGCGGTTCTTTATCTCGTCATCGCCTATGATAGCGACATATTTCGCGCCGAGCCTGTCCGCCGCGCGCATCTGCGCCTTCAGCGATTTGCCTTCAAAGTCCGCTTCGGCCGAGATGCCCTGCACGCGCAAGGACATGGCGAGGGAAAATCCCAATTTATATGCCTCTTCCCCCATCGTGGCGATGTAAATATTCAAACCCCCGTCAAGTTCCGGGATATCCTGGAGGGACATGACGGACCGTTCCATCCCTATAGCGAAACCACAGGCGCCTTTCGGCTGCCCGCCGAGGTCTGAGACAAGGTTGTCATACCTGCCGCCTGCGCCGATAGCGTCCTGGGCGCCGAGTTTTTTATGGACCACCTCGAAGGTCGTCTTGGTGTAATAGTCGAGGCCCCTTACCAGGTACGGCTCTACCTTGTAATTCATCTTAAGGCCGTCGAGCGCCTTCTTTACCGTTTCGAAATGCGCGCGGCAGTCGGGACAGAGATATTCCCCTGTTCCCTTGAATATCTTTTTTATCTCGCTCCTGCAGGCATCGTTCTTGCAATCGAGGACGCGCAGGATATTTTTTTCGTAACGGGCCTTACAGTCATCGCAAAGGTTATTTATGCGGCTCCCGAGCGCCTGGCGCAGCCCGTCAGAGAGGGCTTCCTTGTCCTTAACGCAGCCCAGGGAGTTTATCTTGATCTCGTAGTTCCTGATATTGAAAGAATCCAGCAATGAGGCCAGCAGGGCTATCACTTCCGCATCAAGGTAAGGGCTGTATGAACCTATCGCCTCGACGCCTATCTGGTGGAATTGGCGCATCCTTCCGGCCTGCGGCCTTTCTGCCCTGAACATCGGGCCCATATAGAAAAGCTTGGCGAACCCCATCTCATTCTCAAGATTGTTCTCGAGATACGCCCTTACCACCGAAGCCGTAGCCTCGGGTCTCAGCGTGATGGAACGCTCGCCCCTGTCGAGGAAGGTGAACATCTGTTTTTCGACGATATCCGTCCCATGTCCCAGCGATCTCACGAACAGGGCAGACTCTTCTATTACAGGCGTGCGGACCTCGCTGTAGCCGAAATGATAGAAGACGGCCCTGGCCTTCTCCTCCAGGATCGTCCATAATCTCGCATCTTTTGGCAGGAGATCTTTAGTCCCCCGCAATGCTTTTAATTGTTCTTTCATATGATATGATTAGGTAGGCGTAAGTCCGCCAACGCCTTATGGCGGATTTATTTAACCTTTTGTTTCATTATGAGCCCCGGCTTAAATACCGCGACCTTCTTTGGCGGAACAGGTACGGTGACGCCGGTCCGCGGATTCCTGCCTGTCCTCCCGCGGCGGGATTTGACCTTGAATATCCCGAAATTCCTCAGCTCAACGGTCTCGGCGGTCGCCAGGGCCTCTACTATGATATCAAGGGTGCGCTGGACCACAAGCTTTACATCGACCTGTTTAAGGCCGGATTCGTTGGCTATTTGCAGCACTATTTCCTTCTTTGTCATACTTTCCTCCTGACGTAAATTATTATATCCATTATAGTTAGTAAATTATCATTTTTGGCTGGGTTTGTCAAGTCTTAAACGAGACGACTCCGTCCCCGAGGAGACTTTCTATCTCCATGGTAAGGGAATCTGACGGCTCTACCTTCAGTTTTTCCTCCACGGATATCTCAAACCGCTTTCCGTCGGACATCTTGAAATGGAGGTATACAGGGGCGGTGCCGGGATGGGATTCAAGGACAGACTTCAGTTTTGTCAGGGCCTGTTCGTCTATGCCCGTATCAAGGTTTATGATAAGTGCTTGTGTGTATTTCTTTTGCAGCTCTTCCAGGGGCATTATGTCGTTAGCCATTATCTTCGGCCGGTCTTCCCTGAGGCTGACCTTGCCTTTGACGCAGACTATGGCATCCTTCTTTATAAATCTCTCGGTATTCGCGAAAGTCTTCGGGAATACGAGGACTTCCGTCTCCCCGGTGAGGTCCTCGATGCTCATTATTGCCATCTTTTCGCTCTTTGCCTTGGTGATGGTGAACTTAAGCTTCGAGATTATCCCGCCCACGTTCACCTCCTCATCCGGCCTCCTCTTTCCCAGGTCTTTTACCTGGCAGGTGGAGTAAGCCCTGATGAGTTTCTCGTATTTCGCGAGCGGGTGGCCGGTTATATAGAAACCCAGCATCTCCTTTTCGAAAGCCAGAAGCTGGCTTTCGTGCCATTCGGGTATCTTAGGGATCTCGTGGTGCTGCCTGCCGGGACGGCCTTTAGCATGGGCGCCGAATTCCTCGAAGAATGTCGATTGCCCGCTCAGGCGCTCCTTGTGCGAGTTCGCGCCGCACTCGAGGCAGTCATCGACCTGCGTAAAGAGCTGGGACCTGTGCAATTTGAATTCGTCGAACGCCCCGCATTTAATGAGGCTTTCGAGGACCTTCCTGTTGGTGAGCCTAAGGTCGACGCGTTCGCAGAAATCGTAGAGGTCCTTGAAATTCCCGCCGTTGTTCCTGGCTGTGACTATCGAATCGATGGCCCCCTGCCCCACGTTCTTTACCGCGCCCAACCCGAACCTTATGGCGACGCCGACGACCGTGAATTTTGAGAAGCTCTCGTTTATGCTCGGCGGGAGTATCTGTATCCCCATCCTTTCCGACTCGTCTATGTAGAAGGCGACCTTGTCGATGTTGTCGCGCTCCGAGGTCATCAGCGCGGTCATGAATTCAACCGGGTAATTCGCCTTGAGATAGGCGGTCCGGTAAGAGATGAGCGCGTAAGCCGTCGAGTGCGACTTGTTGAAACCGTAACCCGCGAAATATTCGATGAAGTTGAATATCTTCTCGGCGGTCCTCTTGTCGATGCTTTTTTTCGCCGAACCCTCGAGGAACTTGGATTTCGCCTGCTCCATCTCCTCGGGGATCTTCTTGCCCATCGCGCGCCGGAGCGAATCGGCCTGTGACATCGTGAACCCGGCGAGGTCCGAGGCGATGCGCATGACCTGTTCCTGGTACACTATCGTGCCGTATGTCTCCTTGAGGATCGGCTCGAGGAGTATATGGTCGTATTTTATCGGCGCGAGGCCGTGTTTCCTTTTTATGAAGTCCTCGACCATCCCGGTGCCTATGGGCCCCGGGCGGTAGAGCGCGAGTATGGCGATTATATCCTCGAAATTCGTGGGCTTGAGCTTCCTGAGTATGTCGCGCATCCCCGAGCTCTCAAGCTGGAAGATGCCGAGCGACTCCGCGTTCGAGAGGAGCTCGTACGTCTTGGGGTCGTCGAGCGGCATGTTGTTGAAATCGATCGTGACGCCCTTGGTCCTCTTGATTATCTTTACGGTCTCGTCGATGACCGTTAGCGTTCGCAGCCCGAGGAAGTCCATCTTCAGCAAGCCTATCTTTTCGAGCGACTTCATCTCGAAGCCGGTCGATATCTGGCCTTCATTCGCCTTGAACAGCGGTATGTAGTCGGTCAGCGGCCGGTCCGATATCACTACGCCGGCGGCATGCGTAGACGCGTGGCGGGTCAGCCCCTCGAGTTCCGTGGATACCTCGATCAGCTGCCGTATCTGCGGGTCGCTCTTGTAGAGGTTGCGCAGTTCGGGTTCGAGTTTCAGCGCCCGCTCAAGGGTTATGTCCAATTCCTGCGGGACGAGTTTAGCTATCCGGTCGACATCACTATAGCTTATGCCCATGACCCGGCCGACGTCCCTTATGACGGCGCGCGCCTGCATCGTCCCGAAAGTTATGACCTGCGCCACGTTCTCCTTGGAATATTTCTGCGTGACGTAATCGATGACCTCGCTCCTTCTCTCGTAGCAGAAGTCTATATCGATATCCGGCAGGCTCACGCGGTCCGGGTTAAGGAAACGCTCGAAGATAAGGTCGTATTTTATCGGGTCGAGGTCGGTTATGCCGAGGGAATAGCTGACGACGCTTCCCGCCGCGGAACCCCTTCCCGGGCCTACGGGTATGCCTTTCGATTTCGCGTAATTTATAAAATCCCACGCGATCAGGAAGTAACTGGTGAAGCCGGTCTTTTTAATGATGTTGAGCTCGTGTTCGACCCTGTCCTCTATGGCCTTGTCTACGGCGGGGTAACGCCTCTTTAGCCCGGCCTCCACGAGTTCCCTCAGGTAATCCTCGCGGTTCTTCCCGTCTGGCGGGTCAAACTGCGGCAGGTGCGTCTTGTTAAAATCGAGTTCAAGGTTGCATTTCTCGGCTATCTCTATCGTGGAATTTACCGCCTGGGGCACATCCTCGAACATCTCCTTGAAGTCCTCGGTTGATTTGAAATAGAACTCGTCGGTCGAGAACTTCATGTGGTCGGGGTCGTTTAAAGTCGATTGGGTCTGGATGCAGAGGAGCCCCTCATGGGCCCGCGCAGATTTTTTCCTAAGGTAATGGACATCGCCGGTGGCGACCAGCGGGATCTCGAGCTCTTTCGCGAGTTTCAATAACCCTGCGTTGGCGATCTCCTGTTCGGGGATCAGGTTCTTCTGGATCTCGAGATAATAGTTTCCCGCGCCGAAAATCTCTTTATACTGCGCGGCGACGAGTTTCGCCTCCTCGAACTTGCCCCTTACTATGAGGTACGGGACCTCGCCCTGGAGGCAGGCGGATTGGGCGATGAGGCCTTTGGAATATTTGGCGAGGAGTTCCTTGTCGACGCGCGGCTTGTAATAGAAACCTTCGAGATAACCGGCCGAGACGAGTTTCATCAGGTTGCGGTAGCCTTCCTCGTCCTTGGCCAGGAGTATCAGGTGATACGACGCCTCTTGGTTTACCGGAGTCGACCTGTCGAAACGCGAGCCCGGCGCGACATAGACTTCGCACCCGATTATCGGCTTTATCCCGTTCTTCATAGCTTCGGAATAGAATTCTATCGCGCCGAACATATTGCCGTGGTCGGTGATGGCCACCGCCGGCATCTTGTATTCCTTGGCTAACGCGATGAGTTCGGGGATCTTGCAAGCGCCGTCCAGAAGGCTGAATTGCGTGTGGACATGAAGATGGACAAAATGTGAGTGCTGCATGTTATTCCCACTCGATGGTGGAAGGCGGCTTTGAACTGATGTCGTAGACGACGCGGTTGACTCCCCTCACCTCGTTTATTATCCTGTTGGATATCTTCTCCAGCAGGTCATAAGGCAGGCGCGCCCAATCGGCGGTCATCCCGTCGGCGCTCGTCACGGCCCGCAGGGCGATGACGTTCTCGTAAGTCCTCTCGTCCCCCATTACGCCCACCGTCTTTATCGGGAGCAGCACTGCGAACGACTGCCATACCCCCCTGTAAAATCCCGCCTTCTTGATCTCTTCTATCACCGCGACGTCGGCCTCGCGCAGGATATCGAGGCGTTCCTTAGTTACGTCGCCTATGATCCTTATGGCCAGTCCGGGCCCGGGGAACGGCTGGCGCAAGACAATCTCGTCCGAAAGCCCCATCGCCTTCCCGACCTGCCTGACCTCGTCTTTGAATAATTCACGAAGCGGTTCGACAAGCTTTAGTTTCATCTTCAGCGGCAGGCCGCCGACATTGTGGTGCGACTTGATGGTCGCCGAAGGGCCGCCGAACGCGGACTTCGATTCGATGACGTCGGGATACAATGTCCCCTGCGCAAGGAATCCTATCTTCCCGAGTTTCTTCGCCTCTTCCTCGAATACGCGGATGAACTCATGTCCGATTATCTTGCGTTTCTTTTCAGGGTCGACGACCCCTTTCAGTTTTTTGAGGAACCGCGACTCGGCGTTCACGTATTTCAGGTTGATGTGGAAATGTTTTTTGAAAGTCTTGACTACTCGTTCGGCCTCGCCCTTCCTCAGGACGCCGTTATTGATGAATATGCAAAATAGCCGTTTGCCTATCGCCTTATTGATGAGGACGGCGGCGACGGACGAATCTACTCCGCCGGAGAGGCCGCAGACGACCTTTTCTTTTCCCACCACATCCCTTATATTTTTGACGGTATCGTCTATGAAGGACTGCATCGTCCAGTTCCCCCGGCACCTGCAGATATCGCACAGGAAATTCGCGATTATCCTGCTGCCCTTGGGGGTATGGGCGACCTCGGGATGGAATTGGACGCCGTAGAGATGCCTTGCCTTGTCAGCTATAGAGGCAAATTCGGTATTATAGGTATGGCCGATCTTGTTGAAGCCGGGGGGCAGCCGCGAGACGTAATCGCCATGGCTCATCCAGCTGATTATTTTATTATCGAGCCCGGAAAAGAGGCCCTCGAAATCATCTATAAGGAATTCGGCGTGCCCGTATTCGCGTTTCCCTGCCTTGGTAACTTTACCGCCGAGCATATGAGCCATAGCCTGCATGCCGTAGCATATGCCCAGGACAGGGATCCCCAGTTCGAATATCTCTTTATTGGGTTTGGGCGCGCGGGCGCCGTAGATCGAGGCGGGGCCTCCGGAAAGAATAAGCCCTTTCGGGTTTAACTTCCTTATCTCTTCGGCCGTAATGTCGTGGGGGACGATCCTGGAGAATACCTTGTTCTCCCTGACACGGCGGGCTATCAACTGGTTGTATTGCGAGCCGAAGTCTAAAACAAGGACAACTTCATGCTGCGGCATCTATTTGCCCATTCCGACCCTTTGGACCTGCTGGAATATCTTGCCTTCCGTCCTGATCGACGGGGCTATGATTATTTCTGTCTTTTGGAATCCTTTTATATCCGAGGCGCCGACCGAACCCATCGATGTCTGTAACGCGCCCATTAAGTTCTGCGAGCCGTCGTCGAACCTCGCCGGCCCGAATAGTATCTCTTCGAGCGAGCCGGTCGTTCCGACATGGATCCTCGTGCCGCGCGGGAGGTTCGCGTGCGGCGTGGCCATTCCCCAGTGGTAACCGCGCCCCGGCGCCTCTATCGCGCGGGCGAACGCCGAGCCGACCATGACCGCGTCAGAGCCGCAGGCGAACGCCTTGCAGATATCGCCGCCTGTCCTCATGCCGCCGTCTGTTATTATGGGGATATATTTCTTGGTCTTCTTGAAAAAGGCGTCCCTTGCCGCGGCGCAGTCCACAGTCGCGGTGACCTGCGGTACGCCGATGCCTAAGACGCCTCTTGTCGTGCAGGCCGCGCCGGGGCCGATGCCGACCAATATACCGGCGGCGCCTGCGGCCATCAGTTCATACGAGACCTCGTATCCGACGCAATTCCCTACAATGACGGGTATCTTCGACGCCCTGGTGAACCTCTTGATATCCAGGGCCTGGTATTCTTTGGATATATGTTTGACCGTGCTGACCGTCGATTGTATGACGAATATGTCCGCGCCGGACTCCTGCGCGATCTTACCGAACCTCTCGGCGCGCTGCGGGATAGCGCTCACCGCCGCCGGAACATCCGCGTCCTTTATCTGGCGGATGCGCTTTTCTATAAGTTTTTCCTGGATCGGTTTTGTGTAGATCGATTGGATTATTTCCGTGGCTTTCTCTGGATCGGCCTTTACGAGCTGCTCGAGGACTTCATCCGGGTCCTCGTATCTGGTCTGGACGCCCTCGAGGTTCAGGACGGCGATGCCGCCGAGCTTTCCCATGGCGATGGCGAATTTCACGTCGACCACGCCGTCCATGGCAGCTGCCAGGATCGGGACGTTGAATTTTTTTCCGTCAATTTTCCAGCTTGTGTCCACTTCGGCGGGGTTGATCGTCACTTTTCCGGGGGCTAACGCGATCTCATCGAAACCATAACAACGGCGGGCCTTACGTTTGATGCCTATATATTCACCCATCTAGCAGGAACCTCCTTGAAATAGGGTTATATGATACAAAAATACCCCGTAAAAGTCAAGGAAATCAATGGGGCGTTTATTAATCGGGCGCTACTGCGGCGTCGGCTTGAATGAGTTGTTAGGCATGATTGGATTTTCCCCGCTTCATCAGCGCGAACACGCCCCAGCCCAGGTATTCACGCGTGTAAGCGGCGTAGCGCTCGGGTTCCGAGGTCAGTTGGGCTCGAACATCTTTCGCGAACTCGTCGTCGGGATTGTCTTCAAGCCATCGGCGCATGGTGATCCACTTGGCCGCCTCGTATCTGTCCCAGCTGTCTTGGTCTGCCAAAACCATTTCCACGACGTCGTAGCCGAGCCGCCCGAATGACGCGAGAAGTTCCGGAAGCAGGAGAAAGTCGGAGATTGAGTTGGCAAGGCACCCCTTGGCAATATTTTCCGTCGGCGGTAACTGCCGCCAGTAGGGCTCGCCGATGAGGATGATCCCTCCGGGGCGGAGGCTCTGCGCAAGAAGCCCGATAGTGCCGGCGACTCCCCCGCCAATCCACGTGGCACCGAGACAGGCTGCCACACCGGCCTTCTCGTCAGAGACGTAGCCGGCAGCATCGCCATGGATGAACTTGACTTGATCGGCCACACCGAGTTCTTTAGCGCGGAGTTTCGCTTGCTCGGTGAACAACTGGCTCATGTCGATGCCGGTGCCAATGATGCCGTAATCGCGAGCCCAGGTGCACAACATCTCACCCGAACCGCTGCCGAGGTCGAGCACCCGGGTCCCCCTTTCCAGACGCAGCGCCGCGCCGAGAGTGGCGAGCTTTTCGGGTGTGAACGGGTCGTGGATGCGGTGGGCACTTTCGGTAATGTTGAAGATCCGTGGAATATCCAATTCAGAAAATCTCCTTATGGGTGTGAATAGATTCGGTCACTGACTTAAATGGAGTATACCATTTTCGCCTGACTTTACAACAATAAATATGCAGAACTTTTTCGCAAAAAGAAAAAGCCCCCTGACCTTTCGATCAGGGGGCTGTGGAAACGTATGTTACTTGACTATCGCGAGGATGTCGTCCGCGTCGATTATGAGGTATTCCCTTTCATCGACCTTGACTTCACTTCCGGAATATTTCCCGAAGATGACGATGTCGCCGGTTTTCACTTCCGGCGCGACGACCTTGCCGTTCTCGAGCGTCTTGCCGGAACCGACCGCGATGACTTTCGCTTCCTGCGGCTTTTCTTTCGCCGTGTCAGGGATGATTATCCCGCCTTTGGTCTTATCCTCGGCTTTCAGCACCTCGACGATCACTTTATCGCCTAACGGTTTCAAGTTCATTTAGATCCTCCTTTTAGGTCTAGTACATTCCCTCGCCATAGCCGCCGTGCGGTGGCATAGGAGGAGTCTTTTCTTTTTCAGGTATGTCCGTGACCACGCACTCGGTCGTAAGCAGCAGGCCCGCGATCGATGCGGCATTCTGCAGGGCTGTCCTTGTGACCTTTGTCGGGTCGATGACGCCGGACTTTATCATATCGACGTAATCGTTCTGCATCACGTCGTAACCGACGGCCGCGTCTTTCTCGTTCTTGACGTGCTCCGCGACGACCGAGCCTTCAAGGCCGGCGTTCTCGACGATATGGCGGATCGGTTCTTCGAGAGCCCTCTTTACTATATCGACGCCGATCTGCTCGTCGGCTGAAAGTTTCATCTTTTCGAGCGCCGGTATACAGCGAAGGAGCGCTACACCGCCGCCCGGGACGATACCTTCCTCGACAGCCGCGCGCGTGGCATGCATCGCGTCCTCGACGCGGGCTTTCTTCTCCTTCATCTCGGTCTCGGTGGCCGCGCCTACATTGATGACGGCGACGCCGCCGGATAGTTTCGCCAGCCTTTCCTGCAGCTTCTCTTTATCGTAATCCGAATCGCTCTTCGATATCTGGGCTTTGATCTGCTCTATCCTGCCCTTGATATCCGAGGTCTTGCCGGCGCCCTCGACGATCGTGGTGTTATCTTTATCGATGGTGACCCTCTTGGCGCGCCCGAGCTCGTTTATGTCGATGTTCTCTAGTTTCTTTCCGAGGTCTTCGGTGACCGCTATGCCGCCGGTCAGGACCGCGATATCATCGAGCATCGCCTTTCTCCTGTCGCCGTAGCCCGGGGCTTTCACCGCGCAGCACTGGAACGTGCCGCGTATCTTATTGATGACCAATGTAGCTAGGGCTTCGCCGTCCACTTCCTCGGCGATTATGACCAAAGGCCTTCCGGTCTTGGCTATCCTCTCGAGCAGGGGCAGCATCTCCTTTATATTGGAGATCTTCTTCTCGTGGATAAGTATGTAAGGATCTTCGAGCGCGGCTTCCATCTTCTCCGCGTCCGTGACGAAATACGGCGAGAGGTAACCCTGGTCGAACTGCATGCCTTCAACGACCTTTACCGTCGTCTCGGTCGATTTGGCTTCCTCAACCGTGATGACGCCGTCCTTGCCGACCTTGTCCATGGCTTCAGCTATCTGGTCGCCGATGGTCATGTCGTTGTTGGCGGCAATGGAGGCAACCTGCGATATCTCTTTCTTGTCCTTGCCTATGGGTTTGGTTATCTTCTTTAAGTGGGCCACTACTTCCTCGACGGCCTTATCGATGCCGCGCTTCAGGGCCATCGGGTTCGCGCCGGCCGTGACGTTCTTGAGGCCTTCGCGGTATATCGCCTCAGCGAGGAGTGTCGCCGTGGTGGTGCCGTCACCGGCGTTGTCAGAGGTCTTGCTGGCGACCTCTTTTACCATCTCGGCGCCCATGTTCTCAAACGGGTCTTCGAGCTCTATCTCTTTGGCGACCGTTACGCCGTCTTTGGTTATCGTAGGTGAGCCGAATTTCTTGTCGAGGACTACATTGCGGCCTTTAGGGCCGAGCGTCACTACTACCGCCCTTGAAAGTTTTTCGACGCCCGCGAGTATCTTGCGCCTTGCCTCATCACTATAAAGCAGCTGCTTTGCCATTTTCTACCGCCTCCCTTTTGTTATTTGACTATCGCCAAAACCTCCGATTCCCTTAATATTAGAAGGTCTTCCCCTTTGTAGTTGATCTCGGTGCCGCCGTAACGGCCGTAAAGGACCGTATCGCCGGCCTTCACTTCCAGTTCTTTTATCTTTCCGTCATCCAGGAGCTTCCCTTTACCAACGGATACTACTTTGCCCTTGGACGGCTTCTCCTGCGCCGTGTCAGGCAGGATTATTCCGCTTTTTGTCTTATTTTCGCTCTCCGTGGGCTTGACCAAAATCCTGTCACCTAACGGTTGAACCGCCATCTGCACACCTCCTTAAGTGTTCTTTTTGGCTTAAGTTGCTCTAGGTTTGCTAGGACTTAAGAGGGATTTAGCACTCCATATTGCCGAGTGCCAAATTTGACCTATATTATAGATTTTCTGCGGATTTTGTCAAGAAAAAAATTATACGAAGGCCTTCAAGCGTAAGATTCGGATCGACTTTCCTGATAGTCTTCGTGAATTTGGCCATCAACGCGGCGTGGCCGCCGGTGGCGATGACTTTCATCGGGCCGTATCTAGTCTTTAACTTCGCGATGACACCATCGCAGAGAGCGCCGGTGCCGTAGAATACGCCGCTTCTCATGCTGTCGACCGTGTCACGTCCTATAAGGCCTTTAGGCGGCGCTACATTTATCATAGGAAGGAGCGCGGCTTTTTGCGAGAGCGCGTTCAGCGAGGTCTCGATGCCCGGGAATATCAGGCCGCCGAGGTATTCCCCTTTCTTTGATATGACATCAAAAGTTATGGCTGTGCCGAAATCGATCACGATCGCCGGATACGCGTAGAGCTCCTTTACCGCGACAGCGTCAACGAGCCGGTCCTGTCCGACCTGCCCCGGTTTGCGGTAAAGGTTCTTTATAGGCGCCTTGATATTCTCGCCCAGGACGAGCGGGCGGATCTTATATTTTTTTGCGATCACTTTTTTTAGGATCGGGGTCGCATTAGGCACGACGCTTGATATTATCGCCGTTTTTATATCCTTCGGAAGTATTATAGTTTTTTTAGATAATACGGCCTGCGTAGGGATCTTCCAGGATGACCTGAGCCTCTTCCCCCGGAATACCCCGAATGCGACGGACGTATTTCCTATGTCGATAGCCAGTAACATCATCTCACCATAAGCACATCGCCTGCGGTGATGTGCTCCGTGAACCCGTTGTCCATGCGCACGACGAGCGCGCCGCCCGCGTCAAGGTCTACGGCTGTGCCTTCTATCTTCCGGCCATGGCAGACGATCTTTACCTCTTCGCCGAGTGTGTGCGAGAGGTCTTTCCACTCCTCTATTATTTTTTTAAAACCCTTTTCCCTGAAAATAAGATATTGCCTCTCGAATTCCCTCAAAAGTTCCCGGGTAAGTTCGACGCGCGAAAAAATCCTTCCTGCCTCCGTCTTCAATGAAGTGGCTTCCTTGGGAAGATGTTCCCTGTCGGTATTAACGTTTATGCCGATGCCGAGGACGATATAATTTACGGTGTTGACCTCTGCGCTCATTTCCGTGAGTATCCCGCAGGCCTTGCGGTCGTTTATCATTATGTCGTTCGGCCATTTGATCAGGGCCCCGAGATGTGTCACTTTCCTTATCGCGAGCGCGACAGCGACCGCGGACATAAGGGTTATCTTCGGCGCTTCTGCCGGAGCTACGTCAGGCCTCAGGATGGGCGAAAAATATATGCCTTTCCCTTTCGGCGAGACCCAATGCCTTCCCATCCTGCCGCGGCCTTTTGTCTGGCTTTCGCTGAAGACTACCGTCCCGTCAGGCGACCCGGCACGGGCGAGCTTATGCGCCACGTCCATAGTCGAATCGGTCGTTTCGTAGGAGTATATCTTTTTGCCGATTATCTTTGTCCCGAGGCCGTGAGAGATCTCTTCCGGGATGAGTTTATCCGGGGTGCCTGTAAGGCGGTAACCGACATGCGGCTCACCTGTGATCTCGTAACCTTCTTTGCGCAGCTGCTCGATGTGCTTCCACACCGCTGCGCGCGTGATCTTCAATTTCTCGCTTATTTCCTCGCCGGAGATGAACTCCCCGTTCGAGGAGCGGAATATATTTAAGATTTTTTCATCCATTCAATCTCTTCCTTAATTCCGCGATCTTATCCCTCATGACCGCGGCTTTTTCGAATTGCAGGTTGCGCGCGGCGAGGTCCATTTCGTATTCGAGTTCCTCTATAATCTTTTCTGTCTCATACCCATCAGCCTTGACGCCTACCGCCTCCATCTCGACTTCTTCGGCTTCCTGGAGCATTTCAATACCTTCTCTGATGGCTTTCTGTATTGACTTCGGCGTGATATTATTCTCCTTATTATACTCCAATTGCAGCGCGCGTCTACGGTTTGTTTCGTCGATTGCGCGCTTGAGCGAGCCGGTGATGTTATCGGCATACATTATGACCCGGCCGTTTATATGGCGCGCCGCGCGCCCTGAAAGCTGGATAAGCGACGTTTCGGACCGCAAAAACCCCTCTTTATCGGCGTCGAGTATGGCGACGAGCGTGACCTCGGGCAGGTCCAACCCCTCCCTCAAAAGGTTGACCCCGACAAGGCAGTCGAACATGCCCTGGCGCAGTTCCTTGAGTATCTTTACCCTCTCTATCGTGTCGATATCCGAGTGGATATATTTCACGCGCAGGCCGAGGTCCTCAAGATACGCCGAGAGGTCCTCTGCCATGCGCTTGGTAAGCGTCGTGACGAGGACGCGTTCCTTCTTCTTCGCGCGTTCGCGCACTTGCAGTATGATGTCGTCGACCTGGCCTTCGGTCGGCTTGATTATTATCTCCGGGTCGACGAGGCCTGTCGGGCGGATGAGCTGCTCGACGACCTTCGCGCCGGATTTCAATATCTCGTATTCGGACGGCGTCGCGGACGCGAATACCGCCTCTTTCATCAGCGTCTCGAACTCGTCGAAACGGAGCGGCCTGTTGTCTAGGCACGACGGCAGGCGGAAACCGAATTCAACGAGGGTCTTTTTGCGCGAGCGATCGCCTTCATACATCCCCCTTATCTGCGGGATGGTGACGTGCGACTCGTCTATTATCATCAGGAAATCCTTCCGGAAATAATCTATGAGGCAATACGGCCGCGCGCCCGCCGGCTTTCCGCTCAAATGCCGCGAATAGTTCTCGACGCCGTGGCAATACCCGATCTCCTGCAGCATCTCCATGTCGTATTTCGTGCGGCTCTCAAGGCGCTGGGCCTCAAGCAGTTTTCCTTTGGAGCGGAGATCCTCAAGCCGTTCGGCGAGTTCCTCTTTTATCATTTTTATCGCTTCTTCTATCTTCGGCGGCGAGGTCAGGAAATGTTTCGCCGGATAGACCGCCGCGCGGTCGATCTGGGATATTATCTTCTGGGAGACAGGGTCGAACTCGGTTATCTTCTCTATCTCGTCGCCGAACATCGATACCCTTATTGCCCTCTCCGAATACGCCGGGAATATCTCGACCGTATCGCCGCGGACGCGGACCTTGCCGCGGATGAACTCGATGTCGTTGCGCTCGTACTGTATGCTCAATAACCTGCGCAGGACCTCGTCGCGGTCTATCTTTTGGCCCTTATCGAGCACGACCATCATGTTCGAATAATCCTCCGGCGAACCGAGGTTGTAGATGCAGGATACGCTGGCGACAATGATCACATCGTCCCTGGACATAAGCGAAGATGTCGCGGCAAGGCGCAGCCGGTCGAGCCGGTCGTTTATCGAAGAGTCTTTTTCTATATAGATGTCTGTCTGCGGGATATACGCTTCGGGCTGGTAGTAATCGTAATAACTGACGAAATATTCTACGGCGTTCTCCGGGAAGAATTCCTTGAATTCACTGTAAAGCTGTGCGGCGAGGGTCTTATTGTGGGAGATGACGAGGACGGGTTTGCCGGTCTTTTCGATGACATTGGCCATCGTGAAAGTCTTGCCCGAGCCGGTGACGCCCAGGAGCGTCTGGCAGCGCTTTCCGCCCAGAAGCCCTTCGGATAACTCCTTTATAGCCTGGGGCTGGTCGCCCTCGGGCTTAAAAGATGATACGAGCTTGAACTTCGCCATTTCAGAACTTTACTTCCAGTTCCTTCGTGTCGGCGGGGATCGCGACTTTATTTTTTCCGAGGGTCAGGATATATCCCCCTGTCGGCGGCGTCGCGCAATCGATGGTTAATTTAACCGAGCCTTTGGCGCGGGAACTCACAACCTTGAAGGATACCTTGCCGAAATACGTCGGCGCGTTCTTTATCTCTATTACCTTGCCGTCATCGAGCCAGGCGCCGGGTATGCAGGATAAAAGCAGAAGTTTATTACCGTCCTCACGCAAAAGCATATCTCGTAATAACAGGATATAATGCGCGGCCGACCAGCCGTGCGGGACGTCGCCGACTATCCCTTCGGTGATCTCCCTCAACCCTTTCGAGTTGACCTTGGTCGGCATCGCCTCCATCCATCCACCGGGGCATGATTGGTGTTCTATGCCCCACTCGATACTCTTAAGCGCGACGTCTTCCATTCCAAGATATATAAGGGGATGCGCGAGCTTGAAATTATACCCCCAGAAGAGCTGTTCGTACTCGACGAACCACCCGCCGTCATAGCCCGAGAACTTCCCGGCGTTCTTCCAATACTGCCGGTATGACTCCTTGAACAGTTCCATCGGTACCGGGATCCCCATGTTCTCTCCCGGGAATAATGCCGGCCTATGCGCCCAGGCCATCTGGGTATCGCCCAGTATGCGGTGTTCCATGTCCATTAAGCGCATCTCTTTAGGCCAGTAGTCGGCGAACCCGGGCATGAACGACAGCCCGTTCTTCTTCATGGATTTTTCGATGCTCGCGATCGTGGCGGAATGAAGGCTTTCGTATTCTGCCTTTATCCATTTGGCGTCATCTGCTTTGCCGAGTATCTGCGCCGACTCGGAAGCCGCCTTAAGGCCGATCATCGCCCACCAGTCATCGACGTAAAGGTAGGCCGGTATCTTGAAATTATCCTGGCTTACCCCTTTTGGAAGGAGCCCGTAAGCCGGGTCTTCCTTCGGGAGCGACATCTGCGGAGCGCGAAGCTTCCTTATGAGCTCGCATGCCGACTTCATCCTCGGATATACGGCCTCCAGGTATTTCACGTCCTTTGTCAGGCGGTAATGCTCATAAAGCCCGAAGATGCTGCCGCCGAGCTCGTCTACGTATCCGCCGCCTTCCTTGTAATTGAAATATTCGGTCGAGGCGAGCGCCTCTTCGGCGAGCCCTGCCTTGTCGAGCGCGTTGTCCATATCGACCGCGTCGTGCAGGAAGAGTGAGGTGTATTCATACGGCCCGGGGAAGAGCTTGTGTTCTTCGTCCATTATCAGGATGTAATAGAGCGACGAATAGAAACAATCACTGTATCGTTTATCGGGAATGTTGATCTCGAGGGGGATACGGCCTTTCCAGTATTTGAGCGTCAGCTCGAGGGCTTTGTCGAAACCCAGGTCTTTGATGTCGTTAAATGATAGCTCCGCTCCTGTGCCTGACGGTACGACGAAATCGAGAGACTCGGTCCCTCCGGCTGCTATCTTTTTCCTGTAAGAGAGCGAATCCTTCAGGTCTTTCCCTAGAGGGCCTTCCGCCCTTTCGTCGAGGAAGAGCCGCGGCGCGCCGTTTATCTTCACAGTATGGTCCGTGTCGTATTCGATAGCGCTTATATCCGACACCTTCCATTTGGGGTAGAGAGGGTTCGGGCGAATTACAGCCAGGATCACCACTTCTTTGTCCTGCGCGCTTGTGTTCCTGACGGATTCCCTCGCGAAGGTCAGCACCTTCCCGAGTTTTTCATCGAGCCAGGAGAAGATCTTCGTCTCGCCTTCGAGGCCGTCGCCTTTCCACGATACGACCGTTACCGGGTATCCGCCTTCGACCAATTTCCAGTCGGTATTAAGCGTTTCGGGCGTATAGAGCCGGCCGTTGTCGTTTACCCAGAAGCTGACCCTGAACGGGTAAGGATAGACGGCAAAAGAGCCGTCCTTTCCTATGAAAGTCTTGAATTTGGAACCCTCCCATCCGGAGAGTCCGCGCGCCTTATCCAGGCCCTTATGTTTGGCGATACCGTCCCAGTCCTTGAATTCGATGTTTTTCATTACGCTTCCCTTCCCTTTGTTGTTTTCACAGGTGATTTTTATTTGGTGTTTCCCGAATATGTTAACATATATCCTGTCCTGACCGCCAGTGCAAACCTCTTTGCTATAGATGGTATCCCAATCTTTATCCTTACCCTCGGTCTCTATCCGGTATGACCCAGGATGGTCTTCCCCCCACGTTATGAATAACGCGCCGATATTCCTGTCCTTTTTAAGTTCTATCGATATCGTAGTCCTGCCGTTATTGCTTAAGGTCTTGATGGGTATCTCGTCATCGAGCCCTTTAAGCCTGATCTCCCAGATCGAATATCCCCATGCCGTGCCCCGCTCCTTAAAGTCCAATTTTATAAATCGCGCCTTCTTCCTCCCGAAATATACGTCGTCGACTATCCCTTCGCCTTCCGTAGTCGAATAGGCTTCTTCCCAATTCTTCCCGTCCTCTGATATGAGGACGTCGTAGGATCTCGCGTACGCGGTCTCCCAGTTTATGATCAGGCCGACGAGGTCCTCGGTCCTGCCAAGGTCTATCTGAAGCCATTGCCTATCGGAGAAGAGGCTTGACCAACGCGACTGCAGGCTATTATCGAACGCGTTAGAAGCCTTAGTTGAATCGCTCTCCGAGGATGAAGCGGTCACCGTAGATGCGCTTGAAAGATGGGCGATCGCCAAAAACATGCAAAGGATTATTGCGGTCTTTATCTTTTTCATCGGACGATCTCCAGGGAGAAATCTATCGATTTTACGGAATGGGTCAGCGCTCCTATTGATATCATTTCTACGCCCGTAGAAGCCATCTTTTTTACGTTATTGAGGTTAACGCCCCCCGACACTTCCAGACGCAGCCCGTGACGGTATTTGTCGCGCAAAGCTACGGCGGACCTGATCTCTTTCAAATCCATATTATCCAGCATTATTATGTCGGGGTTGATCTTAAGGGCTTCGTTAAATTGATTAAGGTCCTGGACTTCTATCTCGGCCTTTATTTTTTTCCTCTGGCAGGACTTGACGGCTCGCGCTACGGCATCCCAATTGTAACCGGTAGCGGCGAGATGGTTATCTTTGATCAATACCTGGTCGTGGAGGCCTATACGATGGTTGGTGCCGCCGCCGGCCTTGACCGCGTATTTCTCGAGGATGCGCAGTCCCGGCGTGGTCTTGCGGGTGTCCATTATCTTTGTTCTATAAGGTCTTATCGCCTCAACGAATTCGGCCGTCAGAGTGGATATTCCCGACAGGCGGCTTAGGAAGTTCAAGGCCGTTCTTTCGGCGCTGAGTATCGCTTTCGCGTCCCCCTCTATATATGCGATCTGCTGTTCCGGCCGTATCGGTTCGCCGTCCATCGCGAGCGGCATGAATTTTATCCCGGAGTTGCGCATGACGAATACCGCCATAGCTATCGTGACGCCGCAGAGCACGCCTTCTTCGCCGGATATTATTACCGCCTGCGCCGTCTTCGGCTTTTGGAAGAGTACCGCGGACGTTATGTCCCTGTCTGCGGCGTCCTCATCGAGTGCGCGGCGTATCATCTCCAGGACGTCTTTGTCGGCTAGCTCTCTAATCGTTTTAAGTTCTCCCTTAATTTTCCCAAAGATACCTTCGCCTCGGAAAGCTTCTCCTTCTCCTTGTCGACGATATCTTTCGGCGCCCTCTCCGCGAAGTTCTTATTGTTCAGCTTCGATTCGACGGATTTGACGTACTTCTCAAGTTCGCCGGCCTTCGACATCATCTTCTTCTTTTCCGCCTCTATGTCAACAAGCCCCTCGAGAGGCACGCATATCTCGCAATCGCCGAATACCGCCACCGAAGAAGCCTTCGGCCGTTTTAATTTATCCGTGACCTCGAGCGACTCGAGCCTCGCGAGGTTCTTTATATAATCGAGCGACTTATCGATAGCGGCGCGGCTTTTCGCGCTTCCGGCCGCGACTATCGCTTTGCAGGTCTTCTGCGGCGGGATGTTCACCTCTGCGCGGATATTCCTGATAACGGTTATTATGCCTATCGCGAGGTCCATCTCTTCTTCGGCTTTTTTATCTATAAGGTCCTTCTGTAGGTGCGGCCACGGTTGGACCATTATCGAGTCCCTCTTGTGCGGCAGGATGCTCCATACCTCTTCCGTAAGGAACGGCATTATGGGATGCAGCAGCCTCAGGCTCTTCTCCAGCACCTTATATAAGATCACCTGCGTATTTTTTTCCTTTATGCGGCTCTTGGCTATCTCAAGGTACCAGTCGCAATATTTATGCCAGATGAAGTCGTAGAGCAGGTTCGCCGCCTCACTGAACCTGTACGATCCGAGTGCCTTATCCAGGTCTTCCAGCGTCGAATAAAGGTTGCTGAGTATCCACCTGTCGGCGAGAGTCAGGCCCGCGTTCTTGTATAAGCCGCACAGGTCCGTGTCGACGTCTTCCGAGAGGTTGGTCATGACGAACCTCGACGCGTTCCAGATCTTGTTCGCGAAATTCCTGCCGACCTGGAATTTCTCCTTCGACAGGAAGACGTCCTGGCCGACGGCTGTGATCGAGATGATGCTGAACCTTAGCGCGTCGGTGCCGAACTCGTCTATTATTTCAATAGGATCGATGATATTTCCCAGGGATTTGGACATCTTCGCGCCAGTTTCGTCGCGCACCGTGCCGTGGATGTAAATATCCCGGAACGGCGCAGCGCCCATGAACTCATATCCTGCCATTATCATGCGCGCGACCCAGAAGAATATTATTTCCTGCGCCGTTACCAAAGTCGATGTCGGATAGAAATACGCGAGATCCTTTGTCTTTTCCGGCCAGCCGAACGTCGAGAACGGCCAGAGCCATGAGGAGAACCAGGTATCGAGGACATCCTCGTCCTGGACGATATCCGTCCCGCCGCAATCCGGGCATTTCTGCGGTTTTGAGCGCGCTACTATTAGCCCCTTTTTCCCCACGCTCGCTTTCTGGCACTTTCCGCAATAGTAGACAGGTATCCTGTGGCCCCACCATATTTGCCTCGAGATGCACCAGTCGCGGATATTCTCCATCCAGTCGAGATATACCTTGCTCCAGCGCTCCGGATAGAATTTTATCTTGCCGCTTTTGGCCGCCTCTATGCCCGGCTTAGCCAAGGGTTTCATCTTCACGAACCACTGTAATGAGAGGTAGGGCTCTACGACGGTGTGGCACCTGTAGCAGTGCCCGACCGAATGCGCGTGCTGGTCGATCTTCTCGAGAAGGTTCATCTCTTTCAAATCTTCGATTATCGCCTCGCGCGCCTCGAACCTGTCCATCCCCGCGTAATCCCCGGTGTTCTTGCTCATGCTGCCATCAGGGTCCATCACGACTATGGGTTCAAGGCTGTGCCGCCTGCCCATGTCAAAGTCATTGGGGTCGTGGGCAGGGGTCACTTTGACCGCGCCGGTGCCGAATTCCGGGTCCACTATATCGTCGGCGATGACCTTTATCTCCCTGTTCATTAGAGGGAGTATCAATGTCTCGCCGACCAGGTTCTTATACCTTTCGTCCTTCGGATTTACCGCGACCGCGACATCGCCCAGCATCGTCTCGGGGCGCGTCGTCGCTACGGTGACGTACCTCTTTTCGCCTTTTACGGGATATTTTATGTAATAGAGCAGGCCGTTTAGGTCTTTGTGCTGGGCTTCCTCATCGCTTAACGCTGTCTGGCACCTGGGGCACCAGTTGATGATGTAATTTCCGCGGTAGATAAGCCCCTTTTCGTAAAGGCGTATGAATACTTCATTGACCGCGTTGGAAAGGCCTTCGTCCATCGTGAAACGCGTGCGGTCCCAGTCGCACGAACAGCCGAGCCTCTTCAACTGCGAGATTATGGTGGTGCCGTACTGCTCGCGCCACTGCCAGACGCGCTCTATGAACTTTTCGCGGCCGAGGTCCTGCCTCTTCTTTCCCTCTTTGGCGAGCATCTTCTCGACGACGTTCTGTGTCGCGATGCCGGCGTGGTCTGTCCCGGGGAGCCATTCGGCATTAAAGCCCTGCATCCTGCGCCACCTTATGATGATATCCTGGATAGTGTCGTTGAGGGCGTGGCCCATATGGAGGATGCCTGTAATATTAGGCGGCGGGATGACTATCGTGTAGGGTTTGCGTTTCGGGTCGGGTTCGGCATGGAAGAGTTTCTTCGACTCCCAAAGCTTGTACCACTTGTCTTCCGTCACCTTCGGGTTGTATGCAGAAGGTATCTCTGGCATATTATTTTCGGTCTTTGAGCAGTTTATATTCGATGGAATCAACCAGGGCGTTCCAGGACGCCTCGATGATGTTCTCGGATACGCCGATAGTCCACCATGAGTCCTTCGCATCCTCCGATTGGATGAGGACGCGGACCTTCGCCGCGGTGCCGGCCTTTTCGTCAAGCACGCGCACCTTGAAGTCGGAAAGGCGCATCTCCGCCAAAGCCGGGTAGAATTCCAGGAGCGCCTTGCGCAGCGCGTTATCAAGCGCGTTGATAGGGCCGTCTCCCTCGGCGGCGGTATGCTCCTCGACTTTGTTGACTTTTACCTTTATAGTCGCTTCGGAAAGCAGCTTATTGCCTTTATGCTCCGTAACGACCTTGAAGCCCTCGAGTTCGAAGAATCTTTTGTATTTCTTGAACGCCCGCTTCAATAAAAGTTCCAGCGAACCTTCCGCGGCCTCAAAATGATAACCCTCATGCTCAAGTTTCTGCAGGAGTTTCAGGATCTTCTTGGTCTTGGGCGCCTCTTTTGTAAGGTTGAGGTCCAGCTCGAGCGCCTCGGCCTTCAGCAGGATAGAGGTCTTTCCGGAAAGCTCGGATACCAGCAGCCTCCTCTTGTTCCCGACCAGGCGAGGGTCGATATGCTCATATGTGACCGGGTTTTTCATTATAGCGTTGATGTGCACCCCTGCTTTATGGGTGAAAGCGCTATTGCCCACGAACGGCTGGTTCTCCTGCTGTTTTACGTTGCTGATCTCTGCGATAAATCTCGATGTTTCGGTCAGTTCCTTAAGTTGCGCGTTAGTCACGCAGTTGATCCCTAATTTCAATTTAAGGTTGCCGATCACCGCTGCGAGGTCGGCATTTCCGCAGCGCTCGCCGTAACCGTTAAACGTCCCCTGGACCTGCGCGCATCCCGCCTGGACGGCCGCGATAGAATTAGCGACGGCCATGGCGCAGTCGTTGTGGCAATGGATGCCCACCGGGCAGTCGAGTTTCGCCAACACTTCTTTTACGGTATCGACGAGATCCGATGTGACCGTCCCGCCGTTCGTGTCGCAAAGGATGATGCAGTCCGCCCCGGCGTCGCGCGCGGCGAACAGCGTTTTCGTAGCGTAATCCGGATTGCTCTTGTAGCCGTCAAAGAAATGCTCAGCGTCGTAAAATACCGTTTTTCCTTTTGACTTTAGGTACGAAACGGTCTCTGAGATCATCTTTAAATTCTCTTCGAGCGGGACCCTGAAGACGTCCCTGACATGCATATCCCATGACTTTCCAAAAATAGTGATATGCTTTGTTCCGGAATCCAGGAGCCCGCGGACGATGGCATCGCGGCTGATCGCCGTGTTAGCGCGGCGGGTCGATCCGAAAGCGACGATCCCGGCATTCTTCAATTTAAGTTTCTTCACAGCCTTGAAGAACGCCATATCCTTCGGATTGGACCCCGGCCATCCGCCCTCGATATAATGGATGCCCAGGCCGTCAAGCTTCTCCGTGATGCGCAGCTTGTCATTCACCGAATACGAAATACCCTCGGTCTGCGCGCCGTCGCGAAGCGTCGTGTCGTATAATTTCACATCTTTCATTTTATTTGCCTTTATTTTGCCTTCTTCAGGTCAAATTCGTCATGGAGGGTCTTAAGCGCCAATTCCCCGTGTTTCTTCCCGATGACGCAGGATATCTTTATCTCGGATGTCGATATCATCTCGATGTTTATCTTTTTCGAAGCCAGCGCCTTGAACATCCGCGCCGCGATGCCGGCGTGGCTCCTCATTCCGATGCCGACTATAGATATCTTCGCTATGTTCTCGTCCTTTACCACCTCTCCGGCGCCTATCTCCCTGGCGACCTTCTTGGCGACCTTCATGGTCTTGGCAAGGTCCTCGGTCAGGACGGTAAATGAGACGTCGGTGGTGCCGGTCCGGCTCACGTTCTGGACTATCATGTCTATGACTATGTTATTCACCCCTAATTCCTTGAATATAGTGGCGGCGATCCCCGGCTTGTCCGGGACATCGCAGATGGTCAGCTTCGCCTCGTCTTTTTGCAGCGCGACACCGCTTACGTCTATCTTCTCCATCGATTTTGCCTCCTTGCAGATTATAGTCCCTTCGGCGTTCGAGAAACTCGAGCGGACATGTATGGGTATATCATAACGCTTGCCGTATTCTACGGACCTCGCCTGCATCACCTTCGCGCCGAGCGAGGCGAGTTCCAGCATCTCGTCATAACTTATCTTCGAAAGTTTTTTGGCGTTCTTGACTATCCTCGGGTCGGCGGTGTAGACCCCGTCGACGTCAGTATATATCTCGCATATTTTCGCGCCGAGCGCGCTCGCGAGCGCGACAGCGGTCAGGTCGCTGCCCCCGCGGCCGAGGGTGGTTATCTCCTTCTTTATGCTCATTCCCTGGAACCCGGCGACCACCACTATCTTACCTTCCTTAAGCCGTTCCTTTATCCTGTCGGCGGATGATATGTTTAAAATGCGCGCTTTGGTATGCGAAGTATCGGTTATGATGCCGACCTGGGCGCCGGTAAAAGATATCGCCGGCTCGCCGAGTTTCTCGACGGCCATGGCCAATAGGGCGCACGATATCTGTTCGCCGGTCGAGATGAGCATGTCCATCTCGCGCTCGGACGGATCGTCGGTGACCTTGTATGCCAGCTCGATGAGCTCGTCTGTGGTGTCGCCCAGAGCCGACACGACGACCACGACGTCATAGCCCTCTTTTTTGTAACGCACAACGCGTTTGGCGACGTTTATGATCCTCTCGGGATTCGCGACAGAAGAGCCCCCGTATTTTTGGACTATTAGTGGTCTCACTTTTATTCCGCCTTCCTCCTTTTAGCTTTTCATGAAGTATTCCATAAGCTCGTGGCCGTGCCCGAAGGCAAGGCCGGTCGCCTTGGCCGCCGCTTCGCTGTACTCCGCAGCGTTATTAGGCTCGATGCCCTTACCGAATACCGCGAACGGCACCGGTTCGGCAGTATGGGTCCGGAGCGATACCGGCGTATCATGGTCCGGCAGGACCATGATCCTGAAATCCTTTTGTTTCTTGAATTTTTCGAGGAGAGCCCCGACGATGAACCTGTCGAAGTTCTCGATCGCAACTATCTTGGCGCGCAGGTCGCCGTTATGTCCGGCCTCATCAGGCGCCTCGACATGCACGAATACAAAATCCCTGTCCTTGAGCGAATCTATCGCGTATTTCGCCTTGCCCTGGTAATTTGTATCGTAATAGCCGGTCGCCCCCGGGACGTTTATGACATTGAGCCCTATCGTCTTGCCGATACCTTTTATCAGGTCGACCGCGGAGATGACCGAGCCGTCGACGCCGTATTTCTGCCTGAACTTCGGCATGTTAGTCTCGACGCCCTGGCCCCAGAGCCATATCATATCGGCCGGGTTCTCTTTCAGGTCTATCCTTACATGGTTTACTTCGTGGTCCGGCAGTATGGCCCTCGAGTCCTCCATGAGCTTTATCAAAAATTTCGCCCCGTCGCCCTTCGGGAGATGGCTTTTTATCTTCATCCCGGTTATATCGTGCGGCGGCTCGCAATCTGTGGCTCGAAGAGCCTCCTTCAGCGAGCCGTCCCTGACTATCATCAGGTGCCTGTAGCTTACGCCCGGATAGAACTTTATCATATCCGAACCGAGCTTCTTATCAAGGAATTTAATTAAGGTCGCCGCCTCTTCGGAGGTAATGTGTCCCGCCGAATAATCGGCCATCCGTTCCTGGTCTATAGTGACGAGGTTGCACCGGAACGCGATGTCATCCGGCCCTAGCTTTATCCCCATGTTCGCGGCCTCAAGCGGGCCCCGCCCCGAATAATACTTCGCCGGGTCATAACCGATGATAGAGAGGTTCGCGACATCCGAAGCCGGCGCGAAACCTTCCGGGATGGTGTGGACCAGGCCCGCCCTCCCGTTCTTGGCTATGAAATCCATGTTCGGGACCTTGGCGGCCTCGAGCGGTGTCTTGTTCCCTAATTCCTTGATCGGGTAATCCGCCATGCCGTCGCCGACCAGGACGATATATTTCATTTATTATATGCCTATCGCCTTTAGGACCGATCTCATATCGGCCTTGACCGATTTTGGTTTACTTAAAGTTGAAATAGCCCTGTCCGGGTCCTTGAGGCCGTGCCCGGTCAGGACGCAGACGATCCTTACCTTTTTAGCCGGGTTCTTCTTAAAGAAGCCCTTGTGCATCATCTTCATAAGGCCCGCGACAGACGCTGCCGAAGCCGGTTCCGCGAATACGCCTTCTTTTAACGCGATGAATTTGTAGGCCTCGAGTATTTCTTTATCCGAGACCATGTCTATGGTCCCGCCGGATTCATCGCGTGCCGCCTCGGCTTTTTCCCAACTCGCGGGATTGCCTATCCTTATCGCGGTGGCGATCGTCTCGGGATGCTCTATTATATGCCCCCTCACGATAGGCGCGGCGCCCTCAGCCTGGAAGCCCATCATCTTCGGGAGCGCTTTTATCTTTCCATGTTTTTTGTATTCTTTGTAGCCCTTCCAGTACGCGGTGATGTTTCCCGCGTTGCCGACCGGGATGAAATGGTAATCCGGCGCGGACTCGAGCGCCTCGCAGATCTCGAACGCCCCGGTCTTCTGTCCTTCGATCCTGTACGGGTTTAAAGAATTGACGAGGGTTATCGGGTATTTGCCGGTTATATCTTTTACGAGTTCCAGGGCTTCATCGAAATTCCCTTTAACTGCCAACACTTCTGCGCCGTAAATTATCGCCTGGGCGAGTTTTCCCAGCGCTATCTTACCCTCAGGAATAAGAACAATGCATTTGATACCCGCGCGCGCCGCATACGCGGCGGCAGAGGCCGAGGTATTCCCGGTCGAGGCGCACATTATCGCCTTCGAACCCTCCTCCACGGCCTTCGAGACGGCCATGGTCATACCGCGGTCCTTGAACGAACCGGTCGGGTTCGCCCCGTCGAATTTTAGGTAGACCTCATATCTTTTCCCGAGCTTCTTGCTTAAATTACAGGAATATATAAGGGGAGTGTTCCCTTCGTTCAGGGTTATGACCGGGGTCTTGGAAGAAACAGGAAGATATTTCCTGTATTTGTCTATCAATCCTCGCCACATCATATTACCTCTCTACCCTTATCGCGACGGTCTTGCGCCTTATCGCCGCCATCCTGTCGATCTCCTCAAGCGCCTGCCTCATATTCTTCTCTTTCGCCTCGTGGGTCATCATGACGACCGGGACGATGCGCGCCGCGCGCCTTTCCTTCTGTCCGACGCTGGCTATCGATATCTTGTGGCGGCCGAGTATCCCGGCGACTTTGGCGAGCACGCCGGGCTTGTCGATGCATGAGATGCGGATATAATAACTCGCCTCGATATCGTCTATCTTCCTTATCTTCTTTATCGATTTGTTCTTCATGTAGATCGGGACCCTGCCGACCGAATTAAACCTTAAATTCCTGGCGAGGTCGATGATATCGCCTACAACCGAGCTTGCCGCGGGGTTCTGTCCCGCCCCGCGCCCGTAGAATAGGGCCCCGCCGACCATGTCGCCGTGGACATAGATGGCGTTATAGACGCCGTTCACGTTAGCGAGCAGGTGCTCTTTCGATAAGAGGGTCGGATGCACCCTTACCTCTATCTCGCTGTCGCATCTTTTTGCGATCGCGAGGAGTTTTATGGCGTAGCCGAATTCGTCTGCATACCTGATATCGTTCTGCGATATATCTAGTATCCCTTCGACGTAAATATCCTTGAGTTTTACCGCCTTCCCGAAACCGAGGAGAGTCAGGATAGCGAGCTTATGGGCGGAATCGTAACCCTCGATGTCGAGCGCCGGATTGCGCTCGGCATATCCCTTCTTCTTCGCCTGTTCGAGGGCGTCGGAGAAGCTCAACCCTTCTTCGGCCATGGCCGAAAGGATGTAGTTCGAGGTGCCGTTCACGATGCCGAGTATGGTGTCGATCTCGTTAGCGACGAGCCCTTCACGCAAAGACTTGATTATCGGGATGCCGCCGCCTACCGAGGCTTCGTAGAAGATATCCACTCCCGCCTTCTTCGCCGCGTCGAATAGCTCTTCGCCGTGTTCGGTTATAAGGGCTTTATTGGCGGTGACGACGTGCTGTCCGCTCTTTATCGCCTTAAGCACGAATTCCTTGGCCGGATGGATACCGCCCACGAGCTCAACGACGATATCGATGTTTGGATTCCCGAGGACCTTATTGACGTCGCTGGTCATAAGCTTCCTGTTTATCTTGATGTTCCGCTTGCGGCGCAGATCGTTATCGCAGATGACCTTAAGCACGACTCGCGCGCCGACCTGCCGCTCTATCTGGGCGGATTTCTGCAATAACGCCTTCGCGACGCCGACTCCTACGGTCCCGAGCCCTATCAGGCCTACGTTGATCTTCTCCATTCTCATTACCTCTTGTTATTCAAACAATTATATCAAAAATGGTCGGGGCGAGCGGACTTGAACCGCTGACCACTTGTACCCCATACAAGTGCTCTACCAAACTGAGCCACGCCCCGGTTTATTCGGATTTAGAAAATAAATTATAGCAGATTTTTGCGAAGGTGTATAGAGGGAAATTACGCAGCTTAGTTATAGCTTTCCGACTTCTTCTTGCGCGTCATGAGGTCGCGGACCGCGGTCTTGGGATCCTTGCCCTTGTATATGATGGCGTAGATCTCTTCCGCTATCGGCATCTCGACGCTGTATTTCTTTTGCAGTTCGTGGCAGGATTCGGCAGTGCCGACGCCCTCGACGACCATCTCTGTCGATTTAAGGACCTGCTCGGGGTTCTTGCCCTTCCCGATCTCCTCGCCAAACCACCTGTTCCTGCCGTGGGTGCTCACACAGGTAGTCACTAGGTCTCCCAAACCGCTGATACCGTAGAATGTCTCCTGTTTGGCCCCCATCGCGATACCGAGCCGGGCTATCTCGACGATACCTCTTACGAGCATGCCGGATTTTGTATTTACGCCGAAACCCATCCCGTCGGATATTCCTGCGGCGATAGCTATGACATTCTTTATCGAACCACCCAGTTCTACGCCTATGAGGTCGGTATTCGTGTATACCCTGAAAGTTTCGGTCATGAAGAGGTCTTGTATCTCCTGCGCGGTCTTTTCGTCTTCTGAAGCGGCGACGACCGTCGTGGGAAGCCCGCGCGCGACCTCGTATGATATCGTCGGGCCGGAAAGGACGCCGATCCTGACTTTCCCGAGAACGTCTTGGACGACCTGGGACATCCTCACAAGAGAACGGTTCTCTATTCCTTTTGAAACGCTGACTAATAGTTTCCCTTCGAGCTTTATGCCTTTCATCCGGCCGGCGACCTCTCTCATGTGCTGCGAAGGTACGGCGAGCACGAGGATGTCTGCATCGCGGACCGCGCCCGCGAGGTCGGAGGTAAGCGATATTGGATCCGGAATTTTAATGCCGGGCAGGAATTTCACGTTCTCCCTCGCGGACTTCATCGTCTCGATGTAATCCGGGAATGCGCCCCACAACGCCACCTTATTGCCCTTGGCGTTTAACATCATCGCCAGGGTCGTTCCCCACCCTCCGTCGCCTATTACAGTTATTTTTTTAGTGTTCATCTTTTTTCCCGAAAGTGAAACCGTGTTCTTCGCCCCGCACCAGCCTCTTTATATTAGGATAATGCTTGTAGACGGTGATCCCGCACATGACCGCGGTTATAAGCACGAATACCGGCGGATACGGCATGACCGCCAGCATTATGGGTATCGAGACCGCGCTTATTATCGAGGCGAGCGAGACGTAGCGTTTCCACGCGAAAATTATTATCCATATCGCTAAGGCTACGAAGAATACGTTCGGCGCCACCCCGATGAATACGCCGGATGAGGTCGCGATCCCCTTCCCGCCCTTGAAACCCAAAAAGACCGTCCAGATGTGCCCGATGATCGCCATACAGCCGAGCATTAGCGCGTAAGTGCCGGGCTCTATAGACGTCACGCCGAGACGGATAAACATCTTCGCGACGAGCGCGACGCAGACCCATCCCTTCAGGATATCGATGACGAGCACCAAAAGGCCCGGGAGCTTTCCTACGACCCTGGCCGTATTTGTCGCCCCGACGTTTCCGCTGCCGTGTTCGCGGATATCGATCCCCTTTAAATATTTAGCGACGAGAAAACTCGTCGGGATCGATCCTATGAGATAGCAGAGTATAAAAGAGGCCGCGATAAGCATGTTATTTTTTCCCGTGCGTCCCGTTCAGGAGCCTTGCCCCGCGCAATATGTAACCGATGCCCGACGCAAGGGTAAATATCACCGCGAGGTACCATATATATTCGGAATGCTTGTATAGCAAAAGGACGCTGATTATCGCCATCATCTGGAAGAAAGTGGTCAGCTTCCCGAGCACGCTGGGCGCTATCTTGATGTCGCCGTTGGTCAGGAAAATTACTACGACGCCTATGGCTATGATTATATCGCGGCTGACTACGATTATGGGAACCCAGAGAGGCAGCTTTATGCTTCCGCTCCAGACCGTAAGCGCGATAAATGACGTTATGAGCAGGAACTTGTCGGCTATCGGGTCCATTATCGTGCCTAGGGGCGTCTTTTGTTTGAGGACGCGCGCCAGGAAACCGTCTATGGCGTCGGTAAGCACGGCTATCACGAATATCGTGAGCGCGATGAATCTCAAATGGTCCTGTTCCGGCTTGTAATAGAGGATGAGGCCTAAAAAAACCGGCGTCAAGAGGATCCTGAGTATCGTTATCTTGTTTGCGATGTTCATACCTTATTTGTCGGTTATGATCTGCATCCTGTTGAACGGCATCAGGACGAAGACCGCCTTTCCTATAAGGCCGCTTTTCGGCACGAACCCCCAATACCTGCTGTCTTTACTGTTTGCGGAATTATCGCCCAGGACAAGGTAAGAATCATTCGGCACGGTTATGGGCTTATCCCCCTGCCAGACATCGCCCCTGTTGTAATAATAGATGCGCCTGAACGCGGGAGGGTCCTCCACTACTTTGCCGTTCAGGACGATCTTGCCGTCCTTGATCTCGACCGTGTCTCCCGGGCCGGCAATGAACCTTTTTATGAACGAGACCTCGGGGTTCGGCGGCGGGGCCTTGAAGACCACGATGTCTCCGGTCTTCGGCTCCCTGAATCCCGGAAGCCGGAAATTTACGAACGGCAGCCGCGGCCCGTAAATGAACTTCACTACGACGATCCTATCGCCGATAAGGAGGGTCGGCATCATCGAGCCGGAGGGGATCTTATAGAACTCGAATATGAAGATCTTGATCACGAACGCCAGGAGAACGGCGACGACGATTATCTCGACCGTCTCCCTGAACCAGGATTTATTTTTCTTGGCCTCTTTATCCGTCATTTTTCTCCCTTTAGAGTTTAAGGACCGCCATAAAGGCTTCCTGCGGTATCTCGACTTTCCCGAACTGCTTCATGCGTTTCTTGCCTTCTTTTTGTTTCTCCCAGAGCTTACGTTTCCTCGTAATGTCACCGCCGTAGCACTTCGCGGTGACATTCTTTCCGACCGGCCTGACCGTCTCCCTGGCGATTATCTTGCTTCCAATCGCTGCCTGGAGCGCGACCTCGAATAACTGCCTCGGGATAAGCTCCTTCAATTTAGTGACGAGCTGGTTGCCCTTAGTATGCGCGTTATCCTTATGGATGATGAACGAAAGCGCGTCGCAGGGCTTGCCGTTTATGAGTATATCAAGTTTGACGAGGTCACTCGGCTTATATTCCTTGAACTCGTAATCAAGCGAGCCGTAACCCCTTGTCATTGACTTTATTTTATCATAAAAATCCACAATAATCTCGGATAATGGGAATTCATAGACCAGCATCGCCCTTGTCGGATCAAGGTATTCGGTTGATATATAGATACCCCTTCTCTCCTGGCATAACTGCATAACGTTGCCGAGCGAATCCGCCGGCGAGATGACGAACGCCCTTATGAAAGGTTCCTCTATCTCATCTATCTCCTGCGGCGCCGGGAGCTTGCTCGGGTTCTCGATCTCGACCGTCTCGCCGCTGGTCTTTATCACTTTATATACGACGCTCGGCGTGGTCGCGATCAGGTTCAGGTTATATTCCCTTTCGAGCCGCTCCTGTATGATTTCCATGTGAAGCAGCCCGAGGAAACCGCAGCGGAACCCGAACCCGAAAGATACGGAGGACTCGACTTCATATATAAAAGAAGCGTCGCTTAGTTCCATCTTTTCGAGCGCGTCCCTGAGGAACGGGAAATCCTTGGCGTTGACCGGGTAGAGGCCGCAGAAGACGAGCGGCCGTACTTTCTTATATCCGGGAAGCGCGTCGGCAGCCGGCCTCCTGAAATCAGTCACCGTGTCGCCGACGTGGACCTCTTTTGGCACCTTAATATTACAGGTGATGTAGCCGACCTCTCCGACCGAGAGTTCATCGACAGCGACAGGCGCAGGCTTGAATACGCCTACCTCTTCTATGTCGTAGACGCGGCCGGTGCCCATCATCTTGATCTTCATTCCCTTTCTGATCGACCCGTTCTTGAGCCTTATATAGACGACGACGCCCTTGAACGTATCGAACGCCGAGTCGATTATAAGCGCCTGCAGCGGATTTTCCGTTTCGCCTTTCGGGGCCGGTATTTTGTCGACGATCGCCTGTATTATCTCGTCCACGCCTATCCCGGACTTGGCGCTGGCCATTATCGGCTCTATCTCAGTCAAATGGAGCGTATCCCTGAGCTGCTGGACCACCCTATCCGGTTCGGCGCTCGGCAGGTCTATCTTGTTTATTACGGGTATGATGACGAGGTTGTGTTCCCGCGCTAGATAAAGGTTGGCGACTGTTTGGGCCTCGACGCCCTGCGCCGCGTCGACGACGAGAAGCACGCCCTCGCATGCGGCAAGCGCTTTTGAGACTTCGTAGGTGAAATCGACATGGCCGGGCGTGTCGATGAGGTTGAGGATGTAATCCTTCCCCCCGGCTGAATGGTTTAATCTCACGGCTTTGGCCTTGATGGTGATGCCGCGCTCCCTCTCGAGGTCCATGCCATCGAGCATCTGGTCGTGAAACTCCCGCTGGGAGATAGCGCCGGTCTTCAAGAGCAGCCTGTCGGCTAAGGTCGATTTCCCGTGGTCTATATGGGCGATGATGCAGAAATTACGGATTAACGACTTATCCATTATTTGATCGTCTTGGACATCCTGTCGACTATGGCAATGAGGTCCTTGGCTTCCTTGTCGGTATGAGCCTCGCTGTATACCCTGAGTATAGGCTCGGTGCCCGAAGGCCTTATCAGGAGCCAACTCTCGTCGTCGAATATGAATTTCAGGCCGTCGTAGGTCTTTATGTCGACGACCTTGCGCTTGAATATCTTCCCTGTGCCTTTTCCCCGCTGATGCGGGACTTCGCCCTGCAGTTTCGAGAAGAGGGCCTTGACAACTTTTTCCCTGGTCTTAAGCGGTATCTCGACGTCCTGCCTGTGATACCTGAATTTGCCGAACTTCTTTTCCATATTTTCTATAAGTTCGAGTATGGGCTTCTTCTCCTGCTGCATCATCTCGACGAGCAAGAGCCCGGTCAATATACCATCCCTTTCCGGGATGTAATTCTTTACGCCTATGCCGCCGGATTCCTCGCCACCGACCAGCACGTTCTCGCGCTGCATCAGTTTAGCGATGTGCTTGAAGCCGACAGGCGTCTCGAAGAATTTCAGGTTGTAATGCTTGGCTATCTTGTTCATGAGCATCGGACCCGCGATATTCTTGACGAGCGCCCCTCTCCAACGCCTGTTCTCTATGAAATGCAGGGCGATGAGGCACATAATCTCTCCCGGGTTGATGAACCTTCCGCCCGGGGCGACCGCGCCTACCCTGTCCGCGTCGCCGTCGGTGGCCAGGCCTATATCGTATCTGCCCTTCTTCATTATCTCCATCAGCTTCGGCATGTTATGCGGCAGCGGCTCGGGCTTTAACCCTTCGAATGTGGGGTTCAGCTCGGCATTGATAATATCTATTTTTACCTTAGTGCCTTTTAAGACGGCCGCGTGATAGCTGTTCCCTGCCCCGTGCATCGCCTCAGCCACCACTTTGAGGCCGCAGTTCTTCAAAAGGTCGAGGTCGAGATACTTCCGGACCGCGTCGAGATATTTCGGCATCGGGTTTATCACCTCGATCTTCTTTGTCCTGACGGCCTCATCGAGCGATATGATCTTTACCTTATTCTTGTATAGGAAGGCCTCGACCTTATGGGTCACGGTCTGGTCCGCAGGAGAGCCGAACGGCGTCTTTATCTTGAGCCCGCTGAACCTTCCCGGGTTATGGCTCGCGGTGATGATGATCCCTCCGTTCAAACCCAGCAGCCTTATATTGTAGCTTGTCGTCGGCGTAGGCGATGGCCTGTCGGAGAGATATGTCTTTATGCCGTTGGCGGCCAATACCTCTGCGACGGCCTGTGCGAATTTATCGGATATGAAACGGGTATCGTAGCCGACTATAATACGGCGCGGCGACTTGAATTCCTTATTGAAATAATCTGCGCACGCCTGCGCGACTATCCGCACATTCTCAAATGTGAAATCCTCGGCTATCAGGCCTCTCCAGCCGTCTGTCCCGAATTTTATCTTCGATTCCTCTGCCCTCTTCATCTTATCTCCTCTGTTGTTTGCGGATCTTGTGCTGAGCATGGGCGAAGCATCACCCGATATGCAGTACTTCTGAAATATTCTTTTCTTCGGACTTTCCCGCGGTCCCGATGACGGCCATGTTCAGGTGCCTGTCGGCGAATACGCGCCCGGCTACCCTTCTCACGTCATCAGGGGTTATCTTCTCGATCTCGGCGACGACTTCCTGCGGCGTGGGGATCTTCCCTTCCGCCGAAAGATGTTCTCCCATCCATAACATCTGGTCAAGCGTATCCTCCAACCCCAGGAGAAGCTGGCCTTTATAGAATTCTCGGGCGCGCTCGAACTCATCCTTGCCCACGGTCTTCTCTTTTATCTTTTTAAGTTCCTTCATTATAAGTTCAGTGGCTTTTATCACATTTTTGTTGTCGAGCCCGGCCGAGACGAGAAAAACGCCTGTATCGTTCAATTTTTTGGTGTGGGTATTTATTTCGTAAGCCAGGCCCCGTTTCTCGCGGATCTCCTTAAAGAGCCTGCTCGACATATTGCCGCCCAGGATTATATTCAGCATCGTCAGGGCGTATTTATCGGGATCGCCGCGCCCGAAAGCGCGGATGCCTATCGCGAGGTGCGCCTGCTCCGTTTCTTTAGAGAGTAACTTGAAATTCGGCCTCTTCTGCGCCTCCGAGGCATTTTTATGGGAG